>CAJBPC010000134.1 GCA_903957405.1 uncultured bacterium
ATCAGCGCGGAGAAGGCCGGTTTCAGATGGGTGAAGACCGTCAACGGAAATTCTTTTCCCGAAGCATTTCAAAGCATCAAGCTGCGGAACAGGAAAGAATTGAAGATGATCTTGCCACTGATGCCTGGAATGGATACAAGCCGGATTTAGAAAAAATAAATATAAATCAATCGAGAAGGATCATGCATCCATCCCGATCGCATATCGGTCAACCATGGATGAGCTGACCCACCCCGACATACATGAAATCCATTACTTGAAGAGCTCTTCGAGTTTGTCGAGCAGAGCATCCCCGCGAAGGTTCTTCCCGACGATGATCCCTTTCGGATCGATCAGATAATTCTGGGGGATCGCCTGTATGCCGTACAAGACGGCGGCATCATTCTTCCAGTACTTGAGGTCGGATACCTGCGTCCATGTGAGCTTGTCATCATGGATCGCTTTCATCCATTTTTCCTTTCCGGTGGGCTGGTCGAGGGAAACTCCTAGCACATCGAAACCTTTGTTGTTATACTTTGCATACGCTGCCACCACATTCGGATTCTCTTTACGGCAGGGTCCGCACCAGCTGGCCCAGAAATCCACCAGCACATATTTACCCCTAAAGGATGAGAGAGACACAGGATTTCCCAAGGTGTCATTCTGCGTGAAATCGAGTGCGGGTTTTCCGACACCTGTCTTTTTAGCGACCTCTATCTTCGCGGCCATTTCCACACCGGAAGGACTATTCCTGACACCATCAGAAAGGGCCAGGAAAACCGGCTCGGCCACATCGGCATTGATATCATATCCAGCAAACTGGCGGAATGCATACATCGCGATGGGAGACGACGGATTCGCCATCAGGTACTCCTTGTTCTTTTGACCGATCTGTGCGCTGATTTTTTCAGCATCCGCTTCCAGTCGTTTCATGCCCTCCACATCCTTATTCCTGTTATACTCTCCGTATTGCTTATTCAGCTCCGACATTTTTTCATTCTCCGCCTTGGTGAGCGCCTGGATTTTTTTGTATTCCGCATCCGGCTTGGACCCTTTCACGGTCGCCTGCCCGAAGGAATCCACGCTATTGACAGATATCTTCGAGTTCCCGATGAAAAGCTGCACCACATCTCTTTTGTATGAGATCGCACGGGTCGACTTAACACCCGGATCCTCCTTGTATTTTGCCCGCAGTGAAGCCATGACAGATTCTGCCAGTGTACCGCGGAATGAATATTTCCCGCCCACCACATCCGCACTATCACTCTTTGCACTGCCATCGGCATAGTAGTTCAGATATACCTTCACCACCTGTTCCTTGACCTTGCCAACATCTCCCTTGATGACAAAACCATCCTGTGCAAAAGCATTTCCGAAGACAAACAATGAAAGACAAAGCAGGTACCTGGACATGTTGCGTATGTTTAAATAATAAGTCATGAATATAGCATATTTGACAGAAAGCCTGACATCTTGAACTGTAGAAACGCCATTGTGCAGGATAAAACAGCATGCACCACATGAGGAGACGAACCCCGATGCCTTGCGATCAGTCAAGTCATGATCGCGAAGGGCGGCAATGAGTGACGGCTTGCAAGATGAATGGCTTCTCCTTAACCGGGCGGTGGAGAATCGCCTGCCACATGCATTTGCGCCCGCAACTGTCTGTACCCATCCTGCCACGCAAAGCCAAACCCATATAACGATATGCCAAAATTCGCAACACCTCAGGCTGTTGATCGGGTACTTTTACAGGTACAAAATAGTCTGGCAGATGAAGAAGCTATATCCGTTCCTGTTGCTGTTGTCAGCAGGTTTGCAATTGAGATCTCAGGAAGACATGATCACCGTGGCATTTCAGCAAGAGTCGGGCAACATCACCCGCTTTGCGGAAAGCGAACTTCGGCAACATCTGCGCGACCGCGATGGAGGATCTCCTACGACACGGATTGCGGCAAGTTTTAAAAGGGACAAATCCCTTGTTGACGGCACTTTCGAATACCGCATCGACAGGAAAGGGAAGCATCTCTCCCTTAGTTTCATCGGGGGTGATGAAACGACGATCACCCACGCCGTGCATGGCTTCCTGGAACATATCGGGTTTCGGTTTTCACTAGACGGCACCATCCGGCCTGACAAGATCCGGCTGGACACCCTGACTGCAGGGCGCTACAGGACCACCCCCTTCGTCAGGTGGAGGGGCATACGGCAGCACGTGAATTTCCCCATGGATATTTCATCGTATCCGATCGAAGAGGCCAAGGAATATGTCGAGCGGCTGATGCGGATGCGGTTCAACAAGCTCGCGGTGCACAGCTATCCGAACCTCTGGCATGAAGTGCGCACCGGCGACAGCATCGAGTATGCCGGAAATTTCTTTTACAACCGCGAACACGCGATACCCGGATATGCACCCATTAGCAAGAACATCCGCTTCAATCAAAAGATCTTCTCCATACCCGCCATCGAACCATACTACCATGACCGGAAAACACGGAGCAGGATGAGTGTGGAATGGATGCGTGCGTTGCTGACCCATGCAAAATCGATCGGACTCAACATTCAGTTTTCCGTCGAACCCAGGACCAGGGGGGATATCGACTACATCGTCGACAATTGCAGGTCGGCATTGACAGACTATCCCATGATCGATGAGCTGGAGATCATCACCGAGGAGCTTGGCGGATGGGGGAATGCCTGCAGCGATTCTACGGTCAGGAACGTGTTGAAGAAGCGATTCGGTGCCGGCATCCTGAACGATACGATGGTGACAGGCGTCATCAGAAAAAACCAGCCCGACCTTGACAATCTATTCGACCAGCTGGGCAGGAATATCGCTGCATTGAAAATCATCGAAAAGGACCCCTGGTTCATAGCGAGAAAGAAAGGCTACAAGCTTGGCGTATACTGCACGCTGCCGGCCTATGCCGATGCCGCGTATCATATCGTGCGCACGACCATGCCGCATACGGAAGTCACCATCATGCCCGGACACGGCAGTGTGCGAACAGCGGATCATTTTTCCAGGGTCCGAAAGACAGCGGCGGACCTTGCCATGACCACTGTTTTTTCCTGGATAGAATTTGACGGGTTGATGTTCACGCAGCAGAATCCGATCGCAGGGATCTCATCGCTGATGCGGCATTTGGATGCGGTCAACAGTGGCCATCAGCAGCATTCCGTACTATTCAATCACTGGAGGACGGCAGAGAACGGCACGGCCGGCAGGTACGCCGCTGTCACCACCCTGTACGGTCCGATGGAGGCATCCGACTTTTACATGAAGCATGCGGCAGAGATGGGCATACAAGACCCAAAGACCTACGCATCCGTGATGAAGATGCTGGAGGATATCGACAAGCGCTCGACCAACGACCTGCCGAATGTCGGCTTTTGCTGGATAGGCGCATGGCTTCAGGGTGCGCCATACACGTGGATGGATCGCAATATGCTCCAGCTGGTCATGGACATGTTCGACAGTACTGCGACAACTGTGGAGGCACTGGAGAAAAACACCCTTGCACCTTCCGGTAAGCAACACCTCGCCTTCCTGGGGAACAGGCTCCGGGCAAGCGTGTCATATCTGTCCGCATTCCGCATCGCGACGGGGATTCAGTTGATCCCGAAGAATGGCGCGGGGGGATACGATGAGGCCGAAAGCAAAAGGGCAGCGGAGATCTGCAACAATGCGCTCCTGGAATATGAGCGCTACATCACGCTGCATACGCGGATGATGCCCGACAGGGGCTGTGAGGGCACCCTGATAAACCTCTGGCACGGTCCCATGTACGGCGTAAGGGTCCTCCGGGAGCGGATCGGCAAGATCCCGATGGACACGCCCGTCAAGGCCGAGAAAAGCACCGATGCACCTCCGCTGCCGATCTTGATGAAAAAGCAATAGATCCGCGATATCTTATTCCACAACGACCTCGTCGACAAAAAGCCAGGCGGGGCTTCCTGCGCCCGGGTTTCCGGCGGTGATGGTCCCGTGATTCGAAGCGATGATCCTCATGTAGCGGAACTTCTGCGCAGGGAATGTGAGCTTCGTCGTCTGTGCGCCCACTCCGCTGCGGGCCACGACATCCTGCCGGGTCAATTCCCGAAAGGCGACACCGTCATCCGACACGGAGATCGTCACGACAGAGGGGAGATAAACCCAGCTGCCGGGGTTGTGGAAAAACCGCATGTCGACCGTGCCGACGCGTACGATGTCGCCGAAATCCAACAATCCGTTGAAATCCGAACCATTCCATCCAAGCCATTGGCCATCTGTGTACCGGGCATCGCTTCCCAGCACACCATTGGCCCATGCATGCACCCCACCCCTGTGGTAAGGTGCTGAAGGGCTGTGCAGCAGTGAGATGGATTTGCCGGTGGCCTTGCTGATGTGGAACACAGACCTACCCCTGTCGATGACCTGTCCATCGGCTTCTGCGGTGGCAACCACTTCTCCGGGACCGTTCACAAAAAAAGGCGCCTGATAAGGCGATTTCGGGGATCCGTTGACGGAGTAAAACAGTTCCTGTCCCTGTGGCACGCCGGATACCGATACTTTCATTCGTTTTGACGGCGCATCGAATTGACCATTGACCTGTATGTCGTACAGGTGCTTCGAGTAGTTCACCTTCCGGTACCGCAGACGCTCCAGGTAGGGCACCATCCTTTTCACAAAGTGATCGAATCCTGTTTTGTTTTTCGTCCATCCCAGCTCGGCAATGGCTGCCAACCGCGGGAACAGCTGGTATTCTGCAAGCGAGGTGGAGCTGATGTATTCCGTCCACAGGTTGGCCTGTACGCCCTTGATGAATTTTTTTTCATCGACGGACAACTCTGCCGGGATGGGCTCGAAGGCATATACTTTTTTAAGCGGCAGCATTCCTCCCCATGCGATGGAGTCTGTCGGGTCGTCAGACTGATAGAGGTTCAGGTAGCAATGATCCACTGGGGACATGATGACGTCGTGACCTTGTTTGGCGGATTCGATACCCCCGGAAATGCCACGCCAGCTCATGACCGTGGCATTCGGCGCGAGGCCTCCCTCAAGGATCTCATCCCATCCGATGATCGACCGTCCACGTCCGTTGATATGCTTTTCGATGCGCTGGATGAAATAGCTCTGCAGGCCATGCTCGTCCTTGAGTCCTTTTTCGCGGATCAACTGCTGGCAGAAAGGGGAACGTTTCCAGTAGTCCTTCGGGCATTCATCTCCTCCGATATGGATATATTTCGATGGGAATACCGACATGACCTCGTCCAGCACATCCTCCATGAATTGGAACGTGAAATCGGTCGGACAAAGCACATCGTTGAATACGCCCCATGTCTCCTGCACGATTTTCGTACCCGGCTTCTTAAGCGCGGCATTGGTTTTGATCGCCATCGTTTCGGGGTTCACCGCTGAAGCTTCATTGGGGAAGCAGCTGAGGGCAGGATAGGCGGCGATGGCGGCAGTGCTGTGGCCGGGCAGTTCGATCTCCGGGATGATGTGCACAAATCGCTTTGCGGCGTATGCGACAAGCCCGCGCATCTCCTCCTGAGTGTAGTACCCGCGGTGGGGTGTGTTGTCGCTGCCGTTGCGCGCATCTTTTCCAATGAGCGTACCATTCCGGACAGCTCCGATCTGGGTCAGCAGTGGGTATTTCTTGACTTCGAGACGCCATCCCTGATCGTCTGTGAGGTGAAGGTGCAGGTTGTTCATTTTCTGCATGGCCATGAGGTCGACCATTTTCTCCAGGAAAGAAACGGGCAGAAAATGCCGGGAAACGTCGATCATCAATCCTCGATAGGGAAATCCCGGCGCGTCGGATATGTCCACGGCAGGGACTTTCCATTCGACACCCTTCATGGGTTTGTCGCCCTCGATGGCGGCAGGCATCATTTGCAAGAGTGTCTGGATCGCATAGAACGCTCCCATCGGGTCCTTAGCCTCGATGGTTATGCGGCCGCTGCTGACGTTCAGATGATAGGCGCCGCCAGCGGGCATCGCATCGGCAATTTTAAGGAGGATGCCATTCGAAGCAGGCGCCGCAGACGCCAATGGCAATCCAAAGCCCGCAACAAGCTTCAGCTTGTCTGTCAATGGCCCGACGGCCTGCCTCCAGGCAATGGAGCCGTTGGGCAGTACCAGTGCGGTCTTCGGACTGATCGTGAAGGAGCCCGTGCCCATGACGACCTTTTCAGGATAGGGCGTGATGGGCAGGTCCTGTGACCTTACGGAACAGGTCAACAGCAAGAGGGAGATGGTGCATGCGATCTTCATATCTGTCAATTCTGTCTGTTTATGATTCAATACCGTTCAGGAACAAAAAGGCCGGGTAACCCAATTGACCGGGAATACTATGTCGCGGATCGGGTCCGTCGTCCTGCATGCCTTGACAACCTGACCGTTTACTGGCCAGCGAGTTTCTTCAGCAAGGCGAAGGCTGCGGGGTTCTCCAGGATCCTGTCAGCGAGCGTCAGTTCGCAAAAAATGAATCGGCCCTTGCCCAGGTCATACGTTGCCGCTGCGAGATATCCGGAGGGGTCATCTCCTCCGAAGTTGCACAATCCCGTAGTCAACACCGGCGTCCATCCCTCGGCCCTGAATACGTTGCGCAACAGTGGCTGGATGTAATCCGCCTTCTTGTCATACCACATGAAAAAGTCCTTGCTTTTGAACTGCTTGTCCTGAAGCAACTGAGCTGCGGGATTCGCAAAATAATATTCCCCCATGATCGTCTTCTTGACTTCGACAGGCTTATCGGCGATGACATATTTTCCGGCTGGTATTTCCGTGAAAAGCACCTTTCCGCCTTTGCGAACAAAATCATCGATGGCTTGACGATTCTTGTCATATTCGGCATGGTCATCGATGATCACCAATCGCGCTTTATCGATGCTGGAGACGACCGCAGCATTCATCTGTGCCGCGAGGGCAGCGGCTTTGCCGTCCTTTGCGCCCAGTGTGTAGGTGCTCGCCTTCGACGGTGTGAAGGCGGGATAGAGCTCCAGCTCCTGTGTGGTGGTGAAGATGCAGATGCCCTGTTCATTGAAGATGCCGGCTTTGACATATCCCTTTGTGCGAACGGACAGGGATGGTATCCTGAATCGGATCATGCCCTGGAAAAGCGAGCTGTTTTCGGGAATATTAGCAGATATCGACTGCCTGACGATCGTCTTTCCACCGACCACCACTTCGTAGCCGATGCGGTTATTCGCCGGGACGACGTTCCTGTCGTTGCATATCCACGCTTCGATTTCGCCATGCTCCCCTGCATACCATGCGTTCCTGTCGGTGCGCAGGGAGACCATCAGCGGCTCCAGTGCGTTCCGGTAAGCGAAGAAGGCCTTTTTGGGTTGTCTGTCGACATCCATGATGGCCTTCATCCAGCCGGCCGGCCAGGCGTCTATGAACAGATGAACGGCAGAAGACACATTGCGCTTATCGCGTCGCAGTGCCTCTGTGATGAAATCCACGGCCCAAGCCTGGAATGTTTGGCTTTCATCGATCCAGTCACTTACCCCTTTCTGTGTGGGGTACCACATGTAATGCATGGTGTTGGTCTGTGCCTTGGAGATGCGATTCGCATTCCAGGCAAGATCGTCTGCCTTGTCTGTCGGAAGCCACGAGGCGGGATAATATTTCCGCATGACATTCAACGGGTCGAGGCCTTCGGCACCGAACTCTCCGCATCCGTAGTTCCATCCCGGCTTTATCAGCTGCCAGTATCCTTTATGCATCTTCCCCAGGTCCATGGCATGGCCGTTGTACCAGGTATTGTAGCAATGGCTGTCAGGAAGTCCCGGAGCGGGCGGATCGTAGTCCCCATCACCCGCCTTTATCACCCTGTCGGGATTCGACAGGAGGACGGCCTGGTCAAGCGCCTTGTATACCCGATGGATCTCGGATGCCTCTGCGAAGCTTCTGTGCGGGCTCCCTTCGGCGTTGGGGAAGCGTTCGTTGACATAGGTGACCATGATGGTGGAAGGATGGTTTCGCACGAGCCTTTCCATCTCTTCAGCCTGCTTGACGGCCTCTTTGAATTGATTGACCCTTATGGCGCCGAAGAAAGGGAGATCCGTCTGGTTGAGCATGCCCAGCATATCGCAGTAATCGTATACCTCTGATTGCACGGGCCGCTGTGTGAAGCGGATGAAATTCATATTGCACAATTTGGCGAGCAGGAGATCATCGGTCAGCTGCTGCCAGTTTTTCTTGATCACGTCGTTCTGTTCGAAGCCCATGGAGTTTGCGCCCCTCAGCCTGATCTGTTTCCCGTTCAGGTACATCGTGCCTTTGGGGATGTTCATCGTATCCATTTCGAAACTGCGCATGCCGAAATGCCTCGACTGCATATCGGCATGCGGATTTTCGGGCGTTCTGAGTGTCGCATGCAAAGCATACAGCCAGGGCTGATCCTGCTGCCACCATCTGAAGTCGCCCATGCTCACAGGTATCTTGAGGTAATTGGGACCATACTCCATCGGGATGGGTTTCTGCATCCAGTCCGTCGGTTTCACCATGTCGCCGATCCCTGGAACATGCGTGATGGAAGGGTCGTATGCCTTGTTGAGGAAGACCGTATCCGAGAAATTTTGTCCGAAAACAGAGAATTCCAGGGAGACGGATTTCGGCTTCAGCGTCGCATTATACACTTCCACCCATATTTCAGCGGCGGCGCTGCCCGTCATTGGCCTCACGAAAATATCGCTGATGAATACCTCAGACCTTGCCTCTATGAAGCAGTCCTGATAGATGCCCATTGCGGGCGGGCAGAGATGCCATCCTTCGACAGGCTCATCGTATCCCGGTCCACCGGCGGCGTATATCTTGTTCCCCACCACTTGATTGCCGTTCTCATCGGTGGAGCCGGTTGTGGTGGGTTCGTTCATGACCTTCACCAGCAGTCGGTTCTTGCCTTTTTTTGCCAGCCGGGTGATATCGAATTCGAAAGGCGCGAAGAATCCTTCATGGCTTCCGCAGTAGGTCCCGTTGAAATAGACCTCGGCCTTATAATCGACGCCTTTGAAGCAGACGAAGAGGCTGCCTTTTCGGAGCATGCTGTCGTTGATGTCGACTTCGCGGGTGTAGTAGGTCACAGCGTGCCCGACTGGCGGGCCGTAGTGCGGGATCTTCACTTCTTCCCATTGCCCTCTGGCAGAGACGGTGTGTGAGAAATCCTTGCGATCCTCATCCGTTTCTTTTCTCCACTGCATGGTGGATAGTGGGATACGGATCCTGCCGGAATTCATCAGCGGCGAGAGATTTTTTAAAAACGGAGCGTATGCGCGGCGTATGGAATCCAGTTCGGCTTGCAGGCCTTCCTTACTGTCAAGCATCTTCTTGAAAGACAGTGGCGAAGCGGAAGCGACTCCTTCCGGCAATAAGATCTTAGGCAATACGGCAGGTGCTGGCTCTATCAGTTCATCCTTACGGAGTTTGTATTCCTGTCCTCCGATCTTTGCAAAACGATCCTGTTGGGAGAAAGACTTTTCGGATGCAAGGAGGGTGGCAGCCAATAAAACGAATGCTACTGGATTTTTCATCACAATTGATTTGAAAACGACCTATGCCTGGTATGGAAAAGGCCAATCCCTTCATCTTTGAAAGAAGAGGGATTGGCCAATTGAAAGTATGATTTGTTATCCGTTAGTAACCGGGATTCTGAAGGAGTTTCGCACCTATGTTCCTGTCAATCTCCGATTGCGGAATGGGAAGCAGGTTGTTGTGTGCCGCAACGCTGGTGCGCTGGTTCACCTCACCGTATTTCTTAACGCGATCGAATACCAATCCCAGGCGCATGAGCGTGAGCATCCTGTATTCTTCACCGTACAATTCCCGTACGCGTTCGTCGAGGATATAGTCGATCGTCATTTCAGCCGCTGTTGCCAGAGGGGCTTTTGCCCGTGTTCTGATGACATTCACATCCGCAGCTGCGTTGGCCTTGTCACCTTTGGCAAGGTATGCTTCTGCGCGGAGGAGATATGTTTCCGGCAACCTCATGACATACTGGTCTTTGGTGTATCCGTAGATGAAGTCTCCGCCGAAATGCTTGTCTGTTCCGAACTTCGTCCAGTTGGGGTAAACAAACCACATCGAATCCTCATACGCCGTTAAGAACGATTTTGGGATGAGGTCGCCTTTCTTGTAGGCTGGTTGTGAGCCGGCGGCGGGGATGTCTCCACCGAAGTAATAATTCCTTCTGATATTGGCTTCATTGTTCCGGATATCACCGCTGGCATTGCCCCAGATCTGCCAGTTGGAATAATCCGTTCCGCGAACGAAGGATGCACCTCTTCCTATGCTGTCAGATGCTCCGGGAACATTGAGTTTTGCCTTTGCGAAGAGCCAATGGCGGCACCAGTAGGCACGTCCCTGGGTCATCCAGTTGCCGAGTGTGGGGTAAGACACACCGCCGCCGGGCACGTTGCGTTCAAACTGAGCCACCCAGATGGCTTCACGGTTGCCCATTTGGTAGTCTGTGTTGTTGATCTCATGAAGATCCCAGTAGTAGTCAGTCGGTGTTCCACGTGTGGTCGTGTTCTCCGTCCGCCTGGCTCCGAAGCGTGTATTCATGAGGGAATAGGCGCCATTGGTGCCGTTTATCACCCGTGTTGCGGCAGCGATCGCCCCGTCGTAATCCTTCAGGATGATATTCACTTCCGACAGGAGGTGATCGGCCGCGGCGCGTACCACTTTGCCCGCTACCGATGTCGTGAGCGGAAGGTTCAGCCTGGCGAATTCAAGGTCTTTCTTCACGAAATCATAGCACTCCGCCTGTGTGTTCCTGACGAAGTCTACTTTGGGTTCGGTGACCGGACCGGCGAGGATGGGTACTCCACCGAAAGCGATGGTGAGGTTCCTGTAAGCCCAGGCCCGGAAGAAGCTTGCCTCTGCCAGCAGGACGGTTTTTTCAGCGGCTGTGATCTTTGCCAGTGGATTTTCAACGCCGGCGATGACCGTGTTGGCATATTTCACGATGGCATAATTCCAGCTCCACCATTTGGATGACTGGCCATCCTGTGAATTGATCTTGGTATAGTTCACCCATGCCGCATTGGGATCGGCGATGTAGACCGTTGTGGTTGCAGCCACATCGAAATTCACTCCCAGATGCCAGAGGTCAGTCCATCCGTCAGCAGAATTATAAAAATACTGCACCTGACGGTAACAGGAGTTCAGGGCAAGATCGAACTGAGATTTCGTGATGAGTGCGTTGTCCACCGTCAGACCATCCCTTCGGACTTCGTCCAGGAATTCATCGTCTTTTTTGCAACCTGTCACAACCGACAGTGCGAAAAGGAAGATCGCGATGTGTTTTAATTTGAATTGCATATGTCTTGGATTAAGTGCGATTAGAAGTTGATGTTGGTTCCGAAATTGATGGTTCTGAAAAGTGGATTGGACCTGCCGAGTGATCCAGCGTTCTCAGGGTCCATTCCCAGCCAGTTCGTGAACATCGCGGGGTTCTTTGCAGACACATAGAACCTGAGACCGCTCATCTTGAACTTGGCAAGCAACTTGGGATCGAGGCTATACTGGAGACTGACATCCTGAACCCTTACGAATGTCCTTTCCTTCGGATATGAGTATCCGTAAGGGTTGGAATAATTCGGGCGGGAGAAGGTGTTGCTTGGCGTCTCTGGAGTCCAGTACTGCTCATTGATCCAGTTCTGTTGTTGGTTATTTCCGAAGGTCGTAAGGTTGTAGGTGGAATTGGCGGCACTGTAAAAGTTAGACGATCCGCCACCGACGATGGAGTTGAAGTTGACATAAAACTGCCAGTTCTTGTAAGAGACGGTATGCGCAAAGCTCCAGCTGAAGCGCGGCTGCACATATCCTACGATGGTCCTGTCAAGCGAGTTGATCTTACCGTCAGGAAGTCCATCACCCCTTGCCAATCCATTGATGTCAAGGATCTTGAGATCGCCTGGTTTTGCTCCGAATTGGGCGATATATTCTGCATCACCCGCCTGTACGATGCCGTCGACCCGATAGTCGAAGATGGCATTTATCGGCTGTCCGATGAACCACCTGTTGCCGAGATCATCATCCTCTACGCCGTCACCATTGGCATCGACACCTGTGAGGGAGACGATCTTGTTGCGGTTCATCCAGTAGTTGGCCGTGGCCTCCCAGCGGATGCCGTTGGATGATTTTGGCTGAAGGATAACGCCCGTGACAGATATTTCAAGTCCTTTATTGTCGACCTGGCCGATATTGGTACGGACAGAATTGAACCCGGTCAGGAATGGAAGCGAACGTGTGAGCAACTGGTCTGTTGTCTGGCTCTGGTAGACGTTGACGTCACCCGTGATGCGGCTGTTAAAGAGTCCGAAGTTGATGCCGGCATTGATCGTAGTGGTCTTCTCCCAGGAGAGCTGTTTGTTGGCCAGGCTGCTTTGGTAAATGAAGAGGCTGCTGGTCGTTCCAAAAACGGTCGTACCCGATGCGATGTTCGCGAGCGTCTCGTAGGGATCGATGCCCTGGTTGCCATTCTGACCATATGCCAACCTGAGTTTCAGGTAGTTGACCTGAGGGATGGCATTCTTGAAGAAATCCTCTTCACTGATCGCATAAGCCACTGCACCGCCGAAGAAGTTCGCATATTTATTACCCGGGGCGAATGCGGAATATCCGTCCCTTCTGTAGTTCATCGTCAGATAATACTTACTGTCGTAGTTGTAGTTGATACGACCCAGGTACGCGAGGTTCGACAATTCATTGATGGAGGAGGATACCCGCTGATTTGCAGGATTGCCAAGATGCAATCCATAGTATCCGAGTACCGTCGTACCTGCACTTCCGAAATCAGTTGCGCTGGTAGCCACACGGGAGCTCGTATTCTTATCCCTTTGGTAGCCTGCAAGGGCATCCACGGAATGAAGTCCGAACATCCGCTTGTAGGAGAGTAGGTTCTGGATTTCCCATGAGCTTGACTGCAGTGTCGACATGCTGCCGTAAGCGCTGGGAAGATACCTGGCAGGATTGGCGAGATCGGCCGGATTGTCAGGATTGACGAAGAAATTTTCATGCCGGAAGCTTCCGCTCACAAAATCCGACTTGTACTGGTTCACGTTGATGCGATAGTTAAGTCCCTTTACAAAAGGGATATCCGCACTCAGGTAACCGATGATCCTATTGCTGTTGTATTTCTCGAGGTTATCGTCGTACAGACCTGGAGCTCCTGCATTTCCCCAATAGGGATTTACGAGGTTCGCAGGTGTGGGATAACGGTCAAGGATACCCTTTGACTCATCCAGCCATTTGTAGGAATACGGCGTACCGATGGTTGCCTGTCCCATATCGGGAGGCGTACCGGAGTAATCCCTTGCGGAATAGAAGAAGCTCATGCCGTAATCCAGCCAACTGGTGATTTTCGCATCCACCTTGGCGGTCACGGTGTATTTTTTGAAATTGTCATTGTCCAGCACACCCTTTTGGTTGAGGTAACCCACGGAAGCATAGTAGTTGACCTTGTCACTCTTACCCGATACGCTGACATTGAGGTCGTTTAGCGGTGCAACCTGCGTGATTTCCTTCAGCCAATCCATCTCTTGTCCGGCCTTATATGCGACCACTTCCTTTGTATCGAGGACCTTCTCCAGAGAAAGGTCTGCCTGACCGGCAAGCCTTCTGTTGTCTGTCCTCCATTTGA
>CAJBPC010000135.1 GCA_903957405.1 uncultured bacterium
ATCAGAAGAAAAGATTGGAAGCTAAAGTTGAGCAAGAAAAACTTTTGCTTACTCAGATACCGCAACTCTCCTTGCAAATTCTTCAGTTTGTAAAATCGAGAGGCACAGCTACCATCAGCGATATTGTTACGGTCATTGGTGCTAATCGCAATACAGTGAAAAAGCATCTTGAAACGCTTGTTGAAACAAATAGGCTTCGAAAGAATGGGATAGGTAAGGGAACCTGGTATTCACTATAACGCAGCTATAAGCCTCGTCCATAAAGACTGGATTTGCTATATAAAACTAAACAAAAGATCAAGCTACTGGTGATTGGTTTATGTATGCAAAATGTTCAGGTTATGATACTACCCGATTATTGACCCACTCAGTCTGTTTCCTATGTTAAGAATGTATATTTAAATTTTTATGTGTTCTTTTGATTTCGAGCGTCATTTACACAAATGCTCAGCTGTTTTGTGCGTTGGCCGGAAGAGGATTTAGGAAAAAGAAGAGGCCGCCCACAAGGCATTCACTAAGGTCATAGAGACGATTGCATCGATGCCCTGCAACAAACATGGAATACTTCCTTTGTGGTATAATGAATTTCGTCCTCGAAGTAGAAAATGAGTTAGTGGATTCTTTTCCATTGGATGCTGGTTAATGATTGCGCCTACCACCAGCTTTGCATGTAATGCAGGACTGAATTCCATTGTATCGCTTTTCAAATTTTAGGCCTTTCAAGTAAAGTCTTCCCCCTCCTTAAAAAGATAGTTGGATAACAACGATTTCAATTCAAGAAAGAGTACAGTCATTCAGGTACGCGATGGGCATACGGCAACGTCTTCCAGAAACTGATGGACATTATGACGGCATCCACCGGTCGCGACTTCAGGGAATAATTCAACGAGAAGATCAGGAACCGGATCGGCATGGATGGACAATGGAACTACGGGACGGTATTCAAAATCTACCACAGCAATACCCGCAGCATGGCGCGGTTCGGACTCCTCGCGCTCAACAAGGGCAAATGGGCCGGAGAACTGATAGTAAACGGAGATTTCTTCGCCGAAAGCACCGATCCTTCCAGTCGATAAACCCCTCCTATGGGTTCATGTGCAGACAGCCACCGCCTTCCCCGACACCCGACCGAACTGACCTTTCACATACCGCATCCACACGAGGAACACGAACCCGTAGCCCGCCAGGTTGAACAGGTACTTGTGCGCGAACTCGAACCACACCGGATGGTCCGTCTTCACCACCGTCAGCAGGCTGCAGCGGACCACGTTCACCGCGAACACGCCAACCAGCGAGGCTGAGACGTAAACAGCCTTCCGATGCCAGCTGCCCCCCTCGAGGCAGAGGATGAACCCCACCGCCAGCACCATCAGCTCCAGCCCGTTGCAGGGCGTCGCGATGCCGATGTCGGCCCTCTGACCCGAACGGTACACATAGGCCCATGACTCCAGGCCTCCGCCATCCTGAGCGGCCGGCTTCTCCACATGACGCACCCGGTAATGCCCCTCCCCCTTGAACTGGTTGAGCACCGTGGCCGTGAACTCTCCGAGCACACGCACCAGCCACCGGTCGGGCTCGCCCGAAGGCAGCAGCACACCGATATACAAAAGCTTCCAAAGGACGAACACCACCGCCGCCCTTTTCAAAAACGCGGAGGCCCCCGGCGGCAGGGACCTCCACGCTTCTCTCACGCTTGACACTACTTGCATATTCTACGCTTTGCGTTCCATCTCTTTCATCGCCTTTCTGTAGTCCACCGCCTTCTTCGTGCCGTAGGCCGCTCCCGCCGCCAGCAGCATCGACAGACCGCCGTCGAAGGGCACCTCCGCATCTGGGTCCGTGGGAGGATCGCCGCCCGGGCCCGTCGGAGGACCGCCCGGATCGGGGTCCGCCCATGCGGCCATGGAGACGAACAGCGACAGCGCCGAGATCAAAAGGGGTCTGAATGCTTTCCTGTGTTTCGACATAACAATAGGTTTTGATTTATGAATGTCCGGTTTCTAAAGAATGATGATTCTATTTTCCTTGACGCCGATGGGTCGGAGCCAGATCCCGGCCCCGACCCCCGTCGTTGTCTGCTATTGGAATAACAGCTTCTCGCTGCCGATCGACCGCTCGCCGTTCACGCACCGCAACTGGTAGCTACCCTTCGGAAGCGCGCCGTTCAACTCCATCCGGTAAGTGCCCGAACCGCCGTCGTGGTCGATCCTGCGGTCGGTCACCAGCCGGCCGTCACCGCCCAACAGCTGCAGGCTGTAGGTGCCCTTCGGCACCTGACGCAACCGCACCGTCAGTGTACGACCCGTCACCGGGTTCGGGTACACGCTCAGCGTCCTTCCGCTCGCGTCGCCCGGCTCCTGCATGATCGATGCGTTCACCGACGCCTGCTCGAACACGATCCGGAAGCGGTTCTCCGACCGCGAGGCGGCGTCAGCCCCCACCGTGAACTCCACCGAACCCACCTCGCCGTTCACCGGAAGCGGTGTGCGCGTGCCGCGCACCCGGTCCTCCAGCCAGGCCTTGCGGCCGCCGGACTCCATCTCCTCCGTCTTCACCTCGAAGCGGTACACCCCTTCACTCAGGTTCCAAAGCCTGAGCTCGATGGGCTTGCCCAGCTCCGACACCGGCCTTGCGTCCGCCGTCAGCGTCGCGCCGGCGGCAGTCACGCCGAGATTCTCGTCCATATTTTCCATCTTTAACGCATCCTCAGCGTCCGTCACCTCCGTGCGGTAGCCCTTGTCATAGGCAACCATCACGCCGTCCAACAGCGTCTGCCCTCCCGTACCTTCGGTCCTGGTCAGGTTCACGAACAGCCTCGTCGTCGGCATTCCGCCCAGCAGGATGTTAGGAGAAGCTGCCGCCGCGGCAACCTTGTTCGACTCCCTTATCTTCATCGAACCGCCCGAGGCGCCAACCGGCTGCACCGTAAAGCCGTGGCCCGACTGGATCGCCGTCAGTGGCGAGGCCTGGCCTGCCGTATGGAACTTGCGCGGCACCTCCACGTACTTGTCCACGCTGTACACCACCGCCAGCCAGTTGCCGCTAGTACCCGACGTGGCGTCCCATGCCCAGAACTGACGCTTGATCACAGAGCTATTGCCGCTGTTCAGGTACACGGAGTTGAAGTCTATCTGCGAGGCGTAGGGGTTGCCCACCATCGTGTGGCCCTTGGTGCCGTCCACCGTCACGTTGATCTCACCTTGGCGCAGTGTGCCCGTGGGTCGCAGCGTCGTGGCGGCGTTGGCCGTACCCGTTGTAAAGCCGCTGCCGCGCGGTCCCCGCACGAACAGCAGGTGAGCCTGGCCGTTGTTGAAGGCGTTGGCCGCCTTCGTGTTGGCCAGCGCTGCCCAGCTGCCAGAGGTCGTGCTCGGCACGTAGTACATGATGGAGGTGCTGCTATTGGATACCGCGCTCCAGAAGTCGAAGCCCTTGGCGTTGGCGTTGGCGGCGCTTCCCTGTTGCTGACCCGTGATCACCGTGCCCGTGCCGTCGCTGGTGAGCGCGGCCGTGCCGTTCCATGTCTGGCCCTTCTGCCAGGCGTCGTTCACCGTGAGTCCCGTCAGCGGAGCCGTCAGCAGCCTCCACCGCCGGCCCGTGGCCGGGATGAACCGCTCCACCGTTACGTTGCTCGCACCCGTGAGCGTGCCTGTCAGATTGCCCAGCTGCGCCGTGCCCGTCGCATCGCTCTTAAAGGTCACCGACTTGCCGGCGAAATCGGCCGTGCCGCTCACCGTGAGCGTTTTGCCTGCCTCAACGGTTAAACTGCCTGTACCTGACAATGTAAGGCTTCCTCCTACCGTATAATCTACATTGAGTTTTGGATTACCCGTGTTGATGAGCAAATGATCCGAGTTAACAGGTACCGTACCGTCATTCCAGTTAGCCGCCACATTCCAGTTACCATTGCCACCTGTCCATGTCTTCGGAATAGACACCGTGACCTTCAGCACATTACTTGCAGCTGCACCCGTCCAATCGCTCTTACAACCCACACGGGCTACCCGCTTGTACCATGTCGTTTGTGTTAAAGAGCCCGCATCGTACACATTGCTATCGCTGGAAGCGATGTCAGCAAAACCTGTACTGTCACTGGTCGTAGAAAACTGCCATTTGTATTCCAGGGTACCTGAATGGCCGCTGGCAGCAGTGCTATTGGTAAAAGGAGCCGGGTCGAAGGGTGAAAGTCCACTCTGAGCAGAGGCGATGGTTCCACCGGATGTCGGATTCGTACAATACGTCACCGTTACTTCGATCACATTGCTTTCAATGGCAGCTGTCCAGGTGTTCCCGCAGGTCCTCGCCAATCGCTTGAACCAGGTCGTTTGTGTCAGGGTATCCGGCTGATATGCTACGTAAATAGCACCGGCGATATCTGAGAATCCTGCACTGCTGCTCGTCGTGGAAGCCTGCCATTTGTATTCCAATGCACCGGAATGCCCGCTGGCCCCTGAAACACTGGTAAAGCCTGATGGGTAAAAAGGACCATATCCTGATTGATCAGTGGAGATGGTACCACCTGATGTGGGACTCGTACAGGAATAGACATGCAGGTATTTTTGTCGCTCATTGCTATTCGAGTTATTACCACCTACAAATATTTTGTTGCCAATGACTTCAATAACCTCGATATTACTTCCTCCACTCGGCGCCCATGGTAATACGGTGCCCAAAACAGTATCCACCGCAGCTATTTTTGTTCTTGAGACAGATCCATTGATCTCACTGATCGTTCCTCCCAAATATATAACATCACCTACGGCTTTAATGGCTGATATATCATTAGCGCTTCCGTAATATGTTGGAGCGGGATCCCAGTTACTCAAATTACCTGTATTCAGATCTATGGCTGCCACTGATTTCCGGGCTGTTCCCATGATATTATTAAAGTCTCCACCAACATATAATTTATCCCCAAAAACTTTCAGTCCCGACAATCCCCATCCGTCAGGCGCTGGAGCAAAGCCAGTAGCCAATCCCGTGTTGAAATCTACTGCCCCTAAATAATTCCGCGGAGTGGTTCCGTTGAGAAAGCCTGGACTGCCATTAAAATACATGTATAATGTATCCTTATATGCAGCTAATTTTCGAATGTCTTCGCTTGAATTCGGATCCCAGGAGGTTACAATACCGGTAATCGCATCAAAAGCAGCAAGATTGTTCCTTGCTACAGAACCGTTTATAAGTCCACTGAAACTGCCACCAACATAGACCGTGTCACCCCGTACCACGATCCCACTAATTCGGGTAAGGTTCGCTTGGGGATCCCAGGAAGTCAGCATGCCTGTCACCGTATCCACTTCAACAATACCCTTTCGTGCAATATTTCCATTGGCTTTATCGAAATTACCTCCGAGATAAATTGAACCTCTGGCAAGCGCCATGGTACTGACCTGACTATTGATATTAGGATTCCATGGTGTTAGCTCTCCGGTACTCACATTGATGGCAGCTGCTCTATTTCTTCCTTTCCCGCCTGCAGATGTGAAACTATTACCTCCGGCACAAATAATGCCTCCGCTTGCGGCCACCGCGCTTACATCTTCGTTGTTGACCTGAAGATCACAGGAAGTCCGGTTTCCCGTAATGGTATCAAGGGCGACGAGGCGGTTACTGGAGATATTATTTACGTTCTTAAAGGCTCCCCCCGCATACAGGGTCCCTCCCATCATGGCCATAGATCTAACAGCGCCATCGAAAATGGGATTCCATGCAGAAACAATACCGGTCGTCTTATCAACCGAGCCTATTTTCTTTATTGGAACTGAACCATTCAGTGTATTAAAGTCGCCTCCCAGATACACCTTTGAGCCAGATACGAGCATTGTGTTAATAGTACCGGAGGTGTTTGGATTCCACGGAGTTAATTCAAGGGTTGATAAATTAAAGGAAGCCAAATTTTTCCGTGCACTATCGCCCATACTTGTGAATTGGCCCCCCACGTACAAAGTGCTGCCATCGGTTGTCATTGTACTTAGGTAGGAGTAGCCCGTACCCATGCGCGGATTCCAGGATGAAGCTACTCCGGTTGATGTGTCAACCGCTGCAAACCCATTACGTAATATGTTACCGCGAGCTGTGTTGATTCCATTAAAATATCCACCCAAAAAAACCAGGCTGTCCACTACCGTAATAGATCTGATGTCGCCCCATGAAGGGTCGCCCGCATCGGGATCCCAGGGAGTAGCTAACCCCGTGTTGGCATCAAATGCGGCAGCGTTTTTCCGTGTGACGGTACCTCCGTTAACGGTAGAGAAGGATCCCCCAACGTACACCTTGTTTCCGCTTACCGCAATGGTTTTCACCGATCCATCTACATCCGGATTCCAGGAGTGCAGACTACCATCGCTGTTGATACGTGCCAATCTATTGCGTGTCTGTCCGGCCACGGTTCTAAACCCTCCACCAATATACCAGCCACCACTGCCATCAGGCGCAATTGCAAGGATGCTATTATCGAATTTTGGAAAATTCGGTATGGGCTGACCCGTTACGGCATCAAAAGTCGACGCCCGGCCAACATTTTCAGCAGGGCCGATATAGGTAAAGTCACCGGCTAAATAAACGGTGTTCCCATTCGATACCATATCTTTGACCATACCATTGGGTATCCATGCACTGGAATCGTATGTGTTGGATTGAGCAAATGACCTTGATCCCATAAATAAACACAGGATCAGAAATGAATAATAATAAAAGTGATACCACTGGGTAGGTAAAAAAGGAAGTGTGGCAGTCTTCCCTTCTTCATAACAATAGGAGAAGAGCGTTCCGGGTCTGGATCGCAGACTCGTCCTCAACCCTGGTTTCGGGTGTAAATTTTCCATGTTCATGTGCTTTGTTTATTTAAAGTTTAAAAGACACTTTGATCTTTGGGCATCGAAATGACCCCAATCATATGGTTATCAAATGATTGTAAATTCAATCAGTTGATGGCCTGCGTTGCGTTTTTGCATGAAAGAATCCTCACCTTGCATGGGATTCCATCATGGAAAATCGCTAAGCCCCCCACCCTTTGTTTACAAGGTTGAGGACTTATGTCCAGGAGACGAAGATGGTTAGGAGAGGTAAGCAGGAACTAAAAGCATTGATCGTCATGACACCCTGTCTGATCGGTGTCACCAACCCTCATGCATCCGATGATATAACTGCAAAGCACAGCGAAACATTCATTGTCGAAGTAAGGCCACCCAAGCCCCGGTACGATGAAAGGGGCAAGCCTTCAAGTCCCGGAATCAAGATTCGCCCCCCGAAAGTGCGTTTCACTTGTGTATGCATGAATGATTGTTTTTTCAATGAAGGTTATATCATCGATTGAGAAACAAAGGTAGATAGAAATTGATTTTCAGCATTTTATGAGACGATACAACGATGCTACAAGCCCTGGAATTCATATGACAATACTGCTACATTAATGCTACAATTGGATGAAATGGAGAAAAAACAAAAAATTATCAGTCGCTATCTGTTCGTTGGAGTAAAAACTTGCGGGGGCAATATCACCATTTTAGGAGGTCAGTATCGCCGTTATTTCCACCTTGGTGAAAACGGAGCATACTGACCTTACTGATAACGTAAAAACCGATGATATAACGATTCATTGATATCTGACAAAACGGCGGATTATGACCCCTGACGCTTTGGAGTTCCGGGGCGTTTCTAACGGAGACCACCCTCAGAATAGATTGAAAAACGGTAAATTGATCAGTCGTTATCTGTTACTTCGGAGTAAAAACTTGCAGGTGGCAAATGTCACCGTTTTTTTGGGGTATCGCCGTTTTTTCCAGATTGAAAAACCCATACGGAAGAAGCAGGACAGACAAAAGGCGAAAATTCCCATGACCAAACAATGCACAGGTAAAATGGCGGGAGCTGGGTTGGGAATATCCCGGGGATCAGAAGTCGGAGAGGAAATCGTACAGCTCGCGGTCGGTGTTCGTGAGACCCAGTTTCCGACGCAAACGGATGCGGGCCATGCTGATGGCTCCGTTGGTCTGCCCCGTGATGTCGGAGATCTCCTTGGTGGTCATGTCGAGCTTCAGGAAGGCGCATAGCCTGCGCTCGTTCAGGGTGAGTTCTGGGAATTTTTTCTTGAGCCGGTCGTAGAAGCCTGAATGGATCTGCTGGAACCTGTATTCGAACTCGTCCCAGGCCTTGGACCTGGACTCGGATGCTGATAGTCTCCTTCCGTCCTCGGAAGACTTCTCGGTTCCAATGAACCCCAGATGCGACTCCAGTCCGCCAACCAATCCATCGATCAGGTTGTTCTTATTCATCTCATAACTGATCCTCGTGAACTCGGCATCCTTTTTCTCCAGCTCAGCCGTCAGCCTTTGCCTGTCCAACTCCAGCTGACGGGCCTCCAGTTCGTTCTTCAGACGAAGCAGGTTGGCCCTTCTGTAGCGCTGCCGGTAGAACAGGACGACCGCTGCAGCGGCAGCCCCAGCCAGTAAGATACCGGCGAGGCCGAACCAGAATGAACGACGGAACCTGCCCTCTCCTTCCACTAACCGTTCCTCCCTTTCCGAGAACTCTCGCATGAGTTCGTCGCGCATCATCCGCTCCCTAGACTTATCGTCCTCCATCTTTTTTTCACAGTCATGTACGATGTCCAGGTACCTAATGGCGGAATCAGACGCACCGTTCCTCCGATGGTTCTCATACACCTGCTCCGCAAAAGACAGCATCAACTTTAGGCTTCCAACAGACTCGGCGAGCCGAAGTCCCTCTTTTGCCTCGGAAAGCGCCCTGGCATCGTCACCCAGTCGTACGAAAGCCTCGACCCTGGCGTTGCTGACGATCATGGATTGGGCTTTATCACCCGATCGCTGCGCCAGACGACCAACCTCCTCCAGTAGTAAGATGGAGGACTGTACACTATCGCAGCGTATGAGCAGATTGGACTTAGCCACCAGGAGCTTGCCCAGGGCGGCTGTCTGTCCCGGTGCAGACTTCGCCAGAACAATGCCCGTATCCATTAGGCCCCTCGCCCTTGCATACTGGCTGTCTGCCATGTATGCCAACCCCAGGTTCAAATGAAGATTGATCCAATCCCCTTCCGGGAACTGCTTCCCAGCCTTCGCATAGGCGGATAACAACCGGGGCTTCGCCTCCTCCAGAATAGCGATGCTCTTCCTGTTATTCCCCAGCCCGATGTGTATGAGGGAGGTGTTGACCCTGTTATTGATCGCCTCTATTTCGTCGCCCGCCTTCTGCGCCTCCTCCACTGTCCGCTCAAAGTGGATGATCGCCTGCTCAAAGAGTCCGGTGTAGTAGAAGACCGAGGCCATCTGCTTATGGGCCTTCATGAGCAACCGGTGGCTGCCGTCCCCCTTCGCCGCGTGCAAGGCATCCTGTGCATGAGCGAGTGCCTGCTTCAGATCGCTATTCATGGCCTGCCTGGAGAGGGACATGTGTATCTCGGCGCGCCTCGCATCGCCGTCTGCAGACCTCAAATCGCGTAGAAGGGAGTCGGTCACCGGATCTCCTGCCAGAGCTCCCGAACACAGGAGCAGCAGAAATATGAAAAAAAATGACGCTTTGAACATTGTCAGGATTGGGATGAACCACTGATCAGTGGGACTTCTTTAAATCAAACGACCATGAAATCCACCTTTCATGCAGATTGAACAAAGGTATCAGCCAAAACCCTTATTGTAAAGATGGACGACAACAAAAGTTGTTGACCAGGTAGTTCGGAAACCTTGTATTTTCTTCGCGCCTTGCGGTAAAGCCTCACCGGCAAATCGCAAGGTAGATACAAAGCCTACAGCAGATACCCCTCTGCCGCCGCATTAAAATCCATCGGAATAAAACTCAGGCCTAGCTCGGCTTCCATCAATTCGGCAACAACTGGTTCAGCCAAGATCATTTATTCCGATTTTACCGATCCGGACGGTGTTGATGCCAAGTTAGCCTCATTCAGGATTTATTGGATGGATGAGCGGGGCAGGTAAAGCCGGATCGTTGGATACATTGGATTCGGGCCTGATCAGTATGCAAATGACCCCTTACAACCCTGCAGCGGCATCTTCATTTTCGATGCTTGAGTAATTCATTGACCATCTTCTTCAACTCGTTGATCTCCTCCTGCTGTTTATCGATCATTTTTTGCTGACCCTCAATCAATGCTTGCTGCTCCTGCATGCCTTTAATGAGCGGAACAACAAATTGGCTGTAGGACAGGCTGTAGTAATCTTTCCCTTGTTCGGGCAAGTACAAACCATCGAAGTCATAGCCGGAAGCGATGGCTGCTTTTTCAACTTCCTGCGCGATGAATCCGCTATGGCGGATGTTGGTGGATGCACTGAAATTTTCCTTCAAGCGCCGATTGCGCGTGCTGTCAGACAATTGTTGCGATACATGTTCTTCGTATTTACGGGTATCGAAATTATATACCACCGGCCGAAGTCGTTTGATGAAATCAAGCCCCTTCAGATCATTTTCGCTGACATTGCGCTTGAATCTTCCATCGGATGGATTACTGAAGGCGACTTGTCCTTCGATGACGGTGATATTTGCGTCCCCCAGTCTGATCTTATTGATTCCCCCGTTGAGTGGATGTCATTCGCGGCAGTAAAAAACCCTGGGATGTAGAAGATATCTCCAGCTTTGCTGAGGAAACAGGCGTACTAGTTCTTATCCCTACCTGAGCCTGGATGTTTGTACCCAGACATAACACTAATGAAATAAAGGAAAACAACTTGAGTAATGGATTCATGTCAAACGGTTTGGGGACGTCTTGGAATTTGATATGTTTAATGCAGACCCACTGTCTTTTCTGGCAGAAAATTGATGAAAGCCAATACTGCGTTTGAGAACGTCAGCAAGAGCATGAAATTTCAGAGTTTCCTGGGCCCATGGAATTTTATCAGGATATCTCCAATGGTGATCAGTGACAAGAGGGATGCAGAAAAGAAGAAATATGAAGAATCGATATGCAAGACTGTATCATTATTTCATTTAAAGATACAATGGCCGGTATACTACCGGAATAAAAATTTACTTATCCTTCGTGTTGCATGTGACGATGAAGACCGCTCCGGCTTTGATGGCTGATGCCAAGACTTGCCTGTCCTTCACGGAGTATTTCGGACCAAACCCTGACACTTTTTACTGCGGGGGAGGTCATCGGGAGACTGACATTCCCGCAAAAACCGCTCAGTATCAGATGAGGCATGAGGATGTTCGAGGGATAAAACGCTCCTACATGGCAAACCATTCCATAACCATGCTGCAACTTAAAAGGAACCTCCAGCTCAAAAGACAGGGCAAGAGCAACCGAGCCATCGCCCAGAAGTGCCGTCTGTCGAGGGACACAGTGAACACCTACGCCCAGCGTCTGTCTTCCTCCAGCAAGACCGTCGATGAGCTGCTCGCCCTCGTTGAAAGGGTCTGGCGGATTACCTGATGGCATGGTCAATTCATGCCATCAGGGCTTTTGAGCGTTCAATGATCCACTAAACAGACAAGATGTCAAAAAAAAATCTTGCACTTTCCACTGAATTGTTACACAGCCAAATGAATGAATTCTTTTTTCATCGAAGATGATGCAGGAACGGCATCGATGCATGTGAGTGTTGAACTTTTTCAAACAAACCCCGCACGCTAAAAGCATCGGATCGCATATTTTGATGCTTCACAGAAACCGCATAAAACTAAAAAAAGTCGTCATGACTAGAATTGTATATTCAGTTTTCGCCGCTTGCCTGTTGCTTCTGGCAACCACTTTTGCTGAAGCCCAGGTGGGGATCGGGACTTCTACTCCAAATTCAAAGGCCCAACTTGAAGTCCACTCGACCACCAAAGGATTTTTACCCCCCGGATGAACAATACCAAAAGAGATACCATAGCATCTCCTCCTGAGAATATTGCAGCAAAGGATGGCTTATTTTATCCATTGATGTGTCATGATCTAACGGATTAAAGGCCGATATTAATGGATTGTAGTGTATGGTGACAGATCATGAAAGTTATCTTGGAATTATGAGCAAGTCCAACTAATATTGGTTCCCAATATTATACCTCATGGAAAAGGAAATATTTAAAGACCTTCTAAAACAAAACATACAAAGTTGTGGTTTTGCATTCAATGCCATAAGCGACGAAAATATTTCTTACCGGCTAAATGAAAATACCTCTTCCATAGGGTTTATTTATAGGCATATTGGTGAAACGATGTGTGCATTTGGTTATTTTTTTGGCATCCGTACCGATGTGTTAAATACAACCATGGGAAGACAGGATGAGGGTCAGGGGAAAAATTTGAAGGAAAGTCAAGAATTGATTGAAAAAGGTTACTCTTTGCTTTATAAAATTATTGATGACACTCAAGAAGAGGGATGGCTAGCACCAGTGGAAACGCCATTTTTTGGAACCGTGTCAAAAGCAAGATTGTTTTCGCATATACTTTATCACAATTCCTATCACGCAGGTCAGATTGCTCTAACATTAAAAAGAAGCAACTACTAAGATAAAACAATGCGCTAAGTACCTTTATTTTTACCGAAGCTTTAAGCGTTCATTTACAATTATTTAGTAGTTCAATAACCCTTGCCAAGCTGCACTTTTTCTAAATAACGGAAGCCACACTGTGAAAACTTCCCCAAAACCGTACTGCCTAAAAAATATAAATTGCTGCTTTAAAAAAGAGCACATTCACTGAAAACAACACACTCAATTTAGGCATCATAGCTGCATCTTTCTAAAAAGATCAGAACTGATATAAAAGTAAAAAAGTGTTATACTTATGTGGTGTAACCCTTAATACTGCAGCAGGTCTTCATGACGTCGTCTGGCATACTCGGCTTGATACGATCCATAGCAGATCTCGGGGGATAAAACCTCCTCCTTCGCATCAGGGTTGTCTTTGAGGCGCTTGACAAATTATTAACGCTGTTGCGACTGATGCTCAGGCGACGCAGAATTTCGTTGATAGGCTCAGCTTCGTTGAAAAGTCTTAGCATTTATTTGACTTTGTCCATAGAAACGATTTTTTTGAGACATGACTACTCCCTGTTTTAGGGAGTAATGATCTACCAAAAAACGCTATCCTGATACCTTCCACAGGGGTCAATATGCCGGAATGTCAGTGGCATGAGGCGTGCTTTGATC
>CAJBPC010000136.1 GCA_903957405.1 uncultured bacterium
CCTCACGCCCGACAGCGGCCGGAGATATCATTTCATTTTCGACACGCTGGATGCGCAGTACAGCTTTCCGATGCCGGATGCGAGACCTGATGGCATCATGCTCAAGGTGACGCCTCATCCAGACGGGTTTGTGATCGAATTGCATGACCGGTCTGTTGACCCTGAAAGAAGGGCGGGGGCCATCACCGGTACCATGCAGGGGCGATCTGTTTTTGGCATCAGCGTACCGCCCGAGAGGCGCAGCCTGAAAGCGATCGTCCGCACGGATCCTGAAACGATCCGCTCCGGGATCCTGGAACTCACGGTCATGAACCGCGAAGGCATTCCGCTTGCCGGAAGGCTGGTATTCGTCCGACAGCCTGGCTTGCGGATGGAGTTGGCATTGGATGCCGACACGATTTCCTTTCGTCCGAAATCCACCAATGTGTTCAAACTCTCCTGGAAAGATACCGTCAGCGGCAGTCTGTCTGTTTCCGTCACGGATCAGGATGAAACATCCTTTCGATCATGGGATCGGTCGCTCCTGTCACAGGTGCTTTTGGATGCCGGGCTCCCCGGGGTGATAGAGGATCCGGATTGGTATTTCACTGCGGAAGAGGACTCTTCTGTGCGGGCATTGGACCTGCTGATGATGACCAATGGATGGTCGAGATACGATTGGAAAAAGATCAAGTCGGATCCTCCTGGGTCGGACAATATATTTCGGGACCCGGCATACATCTCGATCGAGGGGGTTTTGACATCGCCCGTCAGGCCGCAACCCGCAGGCTCAAAGAACCTCATGATGGTGATGAATGGGCCGCAGTTCGGCAAGCGTGCCGAATATCCTGTGATCGGGGAAAAGGGACGCTTCAGGATCGATTCGTTGTTGTATTTCGGGAATGCAGGGTTGGGTTTTTTCGATGTGTCCGCCAAGAAAGGAAAACCCTTGGATGTGCGGATACTTTCTGCCTCGCCTGACACGGCTTTTCTTCGAGCTTTTCCGATGCACTGGACATCCCGTAAAAGGCCGGCATATCTTTTTAAAGCGGCGGATGGTCAGGGCATGTACCCGCAGCCGGGCATGTTTGACACCGCCAAGCTGCTGAAGGAAGTGGTTGTTAATGCACGGAAAAAGACACCTACTCAGCGGCTCAACGAACAATATTCCACAGGTTTCTTCTCCGATGGAGAGACACGCCTGTTGGATCTGGTGAATGGTCCCGATCCCCTGGTACAGCAAAATATCTTTGATTACCTCAAATTCAGGGTGGCGGGACTGACGGTGGCAGAGCCCAACTATGAGGTCGCATCCACGCCGGGTTTGGGTGACGATCCATTCAATGACCCCAACGGATACCGGTTGTTTTACCGGCAGCAACCCACCATCAGCAGCATGGGCGGTATACCCATGGCGATCTACCTCAACGAGGTGCAGACCAGCCCCTCGGTCATTGCCACCATTCCCGCGAACCAGATCGTACTCATAAAGATCTTTTCGAGTTTCGCACCGGCACCGGGAGGTGGGGCGGGTGGGGCTATGGCCATTTACACGAAAGACCCCTCGTTCAGTGCTGCCGGCAATAAGACCCTGCCTCTGTTTTACAAAGGGTTTTCGGTCATCCGAGAATTCGCTGCGCCGGATTACGACCGGCAACCGGAGAAAAGAAAAGAGCAGGATCTGAGAAAGACCCTGCTCTGGAAACCTGAAGTCATATTATCGAAGGATCGGAATTCGGTCCGCATACGGTTCTATGGGAACGACGATCCCAAGCACTATCGGGTCAGGATCGAGGGCATGACCGTCGACGGAAGGTACATGCATGTCGACAGGGATTTCAAGAAGCCTTGAGCTCGTTGAGTGCTTGAACCTTCCAGCGCTGTGGAAGGGTCGGGGAGGCTTATTTCCCGGCTTGCCGTGTCCATGTGTCCGTTCTGCCCATCAGAGAGATTCCGATATAGCCGCGGACTTCCAGTGTGTTTTGATCTTTCATTTTGATCGTACAGTCATAGGTGCTTCCTTTCTTCGGGTCGTAGATCTTTCCGTCTTCCCATACTTTCTTACCCTTGTAGCCGAATCCCCACATATTAGTGAGGCCTATGACCGGCCTTGACCTGACGGATTTATCCGGATGAAGCTTGTCGAGTTTCGGTTTGCCGGTTTCCGGATCCAGGGGTTCCTTCAGCCAAACGATTTTTCCGGTGAACTTATCTCCGCTTTTCTCAATGCGGATATGTCCTGTTTTCTCCCCGTTCTCCCAAACGCCCACGATGGCATCGGGTTGCTCGGTCTGCGCCATGGCTTGCTGTGAGAAAAACATCGAGCACAAAATGGATGCCTGCAGGAGGATGACATGGAGGATTCGGTTGTGCCGAAGCGTGTTTGTTGTTTTCATTGCGATTTTCGGTTTTGTTGACATTTGCGTAATACTAACATTCGATCACATCGTATGGTTGGGAATTCTTTTGTTTACGCCTAGATACAGCTTCTTTTTGTGAAAAAACATCCGCATTGGTTGTTTTTCGCTTGCCGACCATGTGTGCTTGACGGTATCTTGCCCATGGAGGAAATGCGATTGTCAATGGACCATATCCGGTGGGATATGGATTCGGTAATTTTCGAAA
>CAJBPC010000137.1 GCA_903957405.1 uncultured bacterium
ATGGGTGCGTGTTCCATGAACTGAAAACTGAAAATGTCATTTGACTTTGAGAACATCTCATAGAAAAATTCCCCTAAGCTCTCCGCCCCTACCAGTGTGCCCACCACCAGGAATGGAACGATAAAAATAAAATACATGAGCAAGAGTCCCTTCCAGTTTCCTTTCACGAACAGGAGGGTATCGCTGATGGTCAGGCCGAAGTCACGTGTTTTCCGGAGTGGATATGATGTCTCTGATTGCATGTTCATGGATGTTTTCAGGATGAATATCGGTTTCTATGCCTGGCTGCCGGGGCATCTGATCCGAAACGGATCGCTGCAACCTTGCAGGATAAATCAAAAAATACCAGCAGACAAAAAGCAGTGAAGAGAGGAGAATGAGGATGCTCAGCCAGATCGGCATGCCCGTATGCCTCGTCACATACCCTTCAAAAAAAGCGGCCGTGATGAATACCGGGAGGAGCCCGATGATGATCTTGACGCTGTCCTTTGCGCCCTGCATCATCGACTGCAAGCGCTTGTATGTCCCGGGAAATAATATGCCATTGCCCAGCACCAGCCCGGCGGCCCCTGCCACTATGATGGCGGAGATCTCCAGGGTGCCGTGAATGAAAACGACGAGTATCGAATCGAAGCCAAGGCCTTTGGAGAAGAAGTAGTACTCAAAAGACCCGAGCATGACGCCGTTGTAAAAAAGTCCATAGACTGTGCCCACGCCGAATAGCAGGCCCATGACGAATACCCTGAAGGAGACGTAGATGTTGTTGAATGCAATCCCCAGGAACATCTGTAGCGGATCGGTGCTCTTATAAACCCCGAAAGGATCTCCCTGTTCGATGTTCTCATTGGTCATGTTCACATAGTTATCTCCGAGGATCAGCCGGATGAAGTTATCATCGTAGTGTGCTGACAGTACGCCAATGAGGACAAAACACATGAAGAATGCAAATGAATGGATCATGGAACGCCGGTGTTTGGCCATCACCAATGGCAACTCGTATGTCCAGAATGTGAGGATCCTGTGTTGTTTTTCTTTTCTGTTTTTATAGATATCGAGGTGCAGGGATGTCGTCAATCCGTTCAAGTACTGTACGGTTCTGCTATCCGGATAGAAGGTTTTGGCATAGGAAAGATCATCGGTCAGGCGGATGAAGCGATCGGCCAATTCGTCAGGATCCATTGCGGGCTCCTTCTCGTAGCTTGCCCAACGGTCCCGATTTCTCCTAAGAAAAAGCGCCTCACGCATAGTCAGACGAATATAGTAAAAAAGAAGCTTTCAAAGGTCCTAGGCGAATGCTTCATCGAAAGTGCGTTCCACTTGCTCCCGTGCATGATGCAAAACATCTAAATTGCAGTATGGCGAATATCCGGATACAGACCACCCAGAACATCGAATTGGAATATCAACTGGCGGGTGTCGGTGACCGTCTGGTGGCTTATTTCATCGACCTTGTCATCTATGCGGCCTATATCTTCTCCGTATTGGGGATCTTGGATCTTGTGGATGGATCGGGTTCAGGGATGTGGTTGTATGTGGTTTTAGTGCTGCCTGTTTTTTGCTACCAGTTGTTATGCGAGGTATTCCTGAACGGACAAAGCCTGGGCAAGAAGGCGAAAAACATCAAAGTCATCAGCCTCGACGGAAATCAACCCACTCTTGGGCAGTATCTGATCCGTTGGATCATGCGGATCGTGGACGACATGATGGGCAGTGGGGTCGTTGCCATTCTGACGATCTCCCTTTCAGGAAAGGCACAGCGGGTGGGCGACATGCTGGCGGGCACGACCGTCGTGAGAACCAAACCCAGTACCCGCTTTCAGGATACGATATTCAGTGCGTCGGAAGAATCATATGAACCGATTTTCAGCCTGATCACCAACCTGAGCGACAAGGACATTACCCTTATCCGGGAGGTCGTCAACCGCGCCAGGAAGCACCCGGGCAACAGCGATGCCATTTTATGGAAAGCATATGAAAGAACAAGGAAGATATTGGGGGAAGAGGGACCGTCCAGCCCGATCGATTTCCTGGAGGCTGTGCTCCGGGATTATAGCCACGTGACGGGTAAGGATCAGGACAGGCAATAAGATCCGGAATCTTCAGAGGAAAATGCCGGAACGGGAGAGTCTCTGCGGGATGGTGATGCGGTGTGTTGCGGATGCCTGTCATCGCGGGTGATCGTGACAGCTGACAAGCGATTGAAAATATCAACGAGTGACAATCGGGAGCAATTGCCCCGGTTGCCACCCAATGATAAAAAAGTAATGCGTCAGTATGCGACTGCGAAGAGCACCCTTTCTCTGCTTGGCTTTCCGCTAAAGATGCACAAGCCCTCTTCCTGTGGATTATCCAGCGGTATGCAGCGGATGGTCGCCTTTGTTTCTTCCTTGATCTTATCCTCGGTTTCGCTGGTCCCGTCCCAATGCGCGGAGATGAAACCACCTTTTTCGTTGAGTACTTGTTTGAACTCCTCCCAGTTGTCGACAGGGGTGATATGGGCGTCACGGTATGCCCGAGCCCGGTTCACCAGATTCTCCTGTATCTCATCCAGCAGTTGCTTCACGTATCCTGCGATGCCGTCGATGCTGACGCTCAGTTTTTCCTTGGTATCCCTTCGGGCGACCTCTATGAGATTGCTTTGCAGGTCTCGGGCGCCCAGTGCCATGCGGACAGGAACACCTTTCAATTCGTAGGCAGCGAATTTCCAGCCTGGGCGGTTATTATCCGAATCATCATATTTGACCGAGATGTGTAGGGCTTTCAACTCGCTGATGATCTCTGCGGCTTTTTGATCGATCAATGCTTTTTGTTCTTCGCCCTTGAAGATCGGAACGATCACCACCTGGAGGGGTGCTATCTTTGGTGGAAGGACGAGTCCCTCGTCATCGCTGTGTGCCATGACCAGCGCCCCGATCAGGCGGGTGGAAGTGCCCCAGGAAGTGGCCCAAACGTATTCCTGTTTATTTTCGCGGCTGAGGTATTTGACATCGAATGCCTTCGAGAAATTCTGTCCGAGAAAATGAGAAGTGCCTGCCTGCAATGCTTTACCATCCTGCATCAGGGCCTCTATGCAATAGGTGTCGACGGCACCGGCGAAACGTTCATTGGCGGTCTTCACGCCCTTTATAACCGGCAGTGCCATCCAATTCTCTACAAAATCTTCGTAGACATCGAGCATCTTCCGGGTTTCCACGACGGCTTCTTCAGCGGTGGCATGTGCGGTATGGCCTTCCTGCCAAAGGAACTCTGTCGTGCGAAGGAACAACCTTGTGCGCATTTCCCAGCGAACGACATTCGCCCATTGGTTGATCAGGAGGGGAAGATCGCGATAGGACTGTATCCAGTCGCGATAGGTATTCCAGATGACGGTTTCACTTGTGGGCCGTACGATCAGTTCCTCTTCGAGTTTTGACTCCGGATCCACCATCAGCTCCCCTTTTTTATCCGGGTTCGCCTTGAGGCGGTAGTGGGTGACCACGGCACATTCCTTTGCGAAGCCTTCGGCATGGCCTTCTTCTTTTTCAAGGAAGCTGCGCGGCACGAAAAGCGGGAAATACGCGTTGACGTGCCCTGTTTCCTTGAACATCCGATCCAGCTGGTCACGCATGTTTTCCCATAGTGCGAAACCATAGGGCTTGATGACCATGCAGCCACGCACAGCGGAGTAATCTGCCAATCCGCCCTTGAGAACCAGATCGTTGTACCATTGCGAATAATCCGTCTCCCGTGAAGTAATTTCCTTACTCATCTTTTAAGGTATGTTTAACAAACCCCTTGCCACCAATGCTGCGTTAGGGGAGTCTTTTATAGGACTGCATTTTAACAAAAGCGAAAGCGCAAATGTAGTAACTTAGAGCAGAAAACTTTTAAACACATAAAATGAAAACCAGATTCCTTCTCTTCGCCATCAGTGCCACAGTCTTCAGCAGCTGCAGCACCATGTACAAATCCGGGCAGACACCGGATGACGTGTACTTTTCCCCCGGCGCGGAACAGTCGGGTTATGTCAATAATGACCGAAATAACGAATATGAGGATGGGTATGTCGATCTGGACGATCGCTATCTTCGGATGAAGTCATCCAGCCGCCGTTGGTCGTCTTTCGATGACGATTTCATGTATTGGAACAATCCTTCCTGGAACAACCAGTTCATGTTCAACAGTTGGAATCGTCCATCAATGGGATGGAATCTCGGATTCGGATCTATGTGGGGTGGTTCCATGTACGGAATGAATTCCTTCAACAATCCGTTTTACAGTCCGTTCAATAGTCCTTTCCACAATCCGTATTCCGGAGGTTTTGGATCGATGTATGGCAATCCGTTTTCTCCGTTTTACTACGGCACGCCAGTGGTGATCATCAACAATCCCAAGCCGATCTCCACGAATCCGCGGGCAAACGGTCCCAGGACATACAACCTCGGCACCTACGGTAGTTCTAACAACAGCTACACCGATCCTCGCAATGGCAGGACTTTTTCAAGTGGCAGCGGTACTGGTACAAATTCGGGCATCCGCATATTTAACAGCACGGGCAGCAGCAACAGCAATCGCTCGAGCGGGTATATCGGCACAGGCGGTTCCACATCG
>CAJBPC010000138.1 GCA_903957405.1 uncultured bacterium
CCAGCGCATCAAGATGCACGACCAGAGAGCTTTGGATAAACTAGTACAAGCAAACTTGCGCTTCGTGGTTTCTGTGGCTAAACAGTACCAACATCAGGGCCTGTCTCTTAGTGATCTGATCAATGAAGGCAATCTGGGGTTGATCAAAGCCGCACAACGTTTCGATGAAACCAAAGGTTTTAAGTTCATTTCTTACGCAGTTTGGTGGATTCGTCAGTCTATACTTCAAGCTCTTGCAGAACAGGGCAGGTTGGTTCGTCTTCCACAAAACAAGATCGGTACCTACAATAAAGCCAATAAGGCTTACATGGCTTTCGAGCAGGAACACGAACGGGAACCCTCTACGGAAGAACTCGCAGAGCTCTTGGATATGAGCGAGACGGAAATCAATAACATCTTCCAAAGCAATACGAGACACACATCCCTTGATGCCCCCGTGCACGAAGCGGAAGATGTGGCCATGGGCGACCTGCTGCAAGGCGGCGATGATACCGACGATGATGTGATTAAGGATTCGCTTCGGGCAGAAATCCGCCGGGTACTCAAATCCCTCAGCCCCAGAGAAGCCGAAATCGTAAACGCTTATTTCGGACTGGATGGTGAAAATGGTGTCACCATCGAACAAATCGGACAAAAATACGACCTCACCAAAGAACGCATTCGCCAGATCAAGGAAAGAGCCATCAAACGCCTGCAAAAGGCCCGCTACAGTAATGCGCTGAAAGCCTATCTTGGATAAATAATAGCACACCAAGTCAAAACCCCCGCATAAACGGGGGTTTTTTAATGTCTGAACAGAATGGTTCTAAGATTGTTAAATCAGATTGTGACAAATCACAAACAAACTATGGTAAAACATTTGGGTGTATTGTTTTTATTGATATCCCTGCTGTCCTGCGAAAAAGACATTGAGATCGAACTCGATGACAGCACCGTGTCACTGGTGGTGGATGCATCCATAGAAAATGGAAAGCCTCCTGTGGTCATCCTTTCCAAAAGCTTTAACTACTTTGCCCAAATCGATCCATCGATTCTTTCGAAATCTTTCGTGCGTAATGCAGCCGTGTACGTAAGCGACGGGATCAAAAGGACAAAACTGAGGGAAGACTCCATCACAAGCCAGGGAACCAGCCTCTATTTTTATACCAATGACCCCGCAGCACCTCAGTCCTGGATCATTGGTAAAACCAATACCGCATACACTTTGGACATTACGGCAGATGGTCGCGAATATAGGGCTTCGACCACCATCCCCGCTTTCAACCGACAAATAGACTCGCTCTGGTGGGAATCCCCAAAAGGTCCGCTGCAACCGGAAGATTCAAACCGCGTACTGCTCATGCTCCGTGGTACCGATAAGCCGGGCCTGGGCAGTTATGTCCGGTACTTTACCAAAGTCAATAACGAACCATTCCTACCCGGATTCAACTCCGTTTTCGATGACCAGGTCATTGATGGCACATCGTATACCGTCACAGTCGACAAGGGCCTTGATAAGAACGCCGAATTCAAACCTGAAAACCTCTACTTCAAACGGGGCGATACGGTGGTGTTCAAACTCGCTGATATTGACAAAAAAACATATGATTTCTGGCGGACACTTGAATTCAGCTTTCAAAGTGTGGGAAATCCGTTCTCCAGTCCGGTCAAAGTACTGGGAAATGTGTCAGGAGGAGCACTCGGCTGCTTCGCCGGCTATGCAGCTCAGTTCCGGCAGATCATCATCCCTAAAAGATGAACCTGTTTGGCTTTATGTGACCAATGTGACAATGAAAACTAAATGCATGGTTGTATTTTTACACGTTGAATAAAACAATAGATCATCATGGATAACAAAGGATTGGAAAGAGTACAATGTCTTATCATAGGTTCGGGACCGGCAGGTTACACGGCTGCCATCTATGCGTCCCGCGCCAATATGAAACCCTTGCTATATCAAGGCATTCAGCCAGGCGGACAACTCACCATCACCACGGAGGTCGAGAACTATCCCGGATATCCTGACGGGGTTCAAGGGCCCGACATGATGACGGATTTCGAAAAGCAGGCCGTGCGCATGGGGGCAGACGTCCGTTTCGGACTGGCGACCAAGGTCGATTTTTCCGTACAACCATTTAGTGTGGTCATCGATGAAGAAAAGGAAATCCTGGCCGATTCGGTGATCATCGCCACGGGCGCATCCGCAAAATGGCTGGGACTCGAAAGCGAACAAAGACTCAATGGTCATGGCGTGAGTGCATGTGCCGTATGCGATGGATTCTTCTTCCGAGGCAAGGATGTGGCCATTGTCGGAGCCGGAGATACCGCTGCTGAAGAAGCACTCTACCTCAGCAAACTTTGTTCAACGGTACATATGATCGTTCGCCGCGAACAAATGCGGGCGTCAAAGGTCATGCAGGACCGCGTCCTGAAAACGCCCAATATCATCATGCATTGGAACAGCGACACGGATGAAGTCATCGGAGACAAAAAAGTCGAAGCGGTCCGCATCAAAAATAATAAGACCCTTGAAACCACAGAGATCCCTGTCAGTGGTTTCTTCGTAGCAATTGGCCACCAACCGAATTCAGATATCTTCAAAGGCTGGCTGGAGATGGACGAGGCCGGATACATCAAAACCATCCCGGGCACCACTAAAACCAATATCGAAGGGGTATTCGCCTCTGGTGATGTGCAAGACAAGATATACCGGCAGGCTGTTACCGCCGCAGGGAGTGGATGCATGGCAGCATTGGACGCAGAACGTTATCTGGGCGCAAAAGGAATACACTGACCCCATCATCATAAAGTCATAATTAAAGCG
>CAJBPC010000139.1 GCA_903957405.1 uncultured bacterium
CGCCATTGACCATCTGTATGATGTGGTTGGGCCCTATTGCCAGTGTGGGATCTGCGGGGGCTACATTGTTTGCGCTGATGCCATCGAAATCCTGGCCGATGACAGAAGCACCCGTCACGGGGGATGCCGTTGTACCATTCACCGCTGCCGGGGCGTTGACGGTGGTGCCATTGCCCGTCGGGGTATATCCTTTCTGCCAGGCAGGGTCGGGACCGATATGCCGGCTGCCGTAGTTGGTGAATGTCACCCGCTGAAGGTCGCGGGCGAAGATGAGGCCCTTTTCGTCGCGGGTGTTGATTTTGAGGAAGGGACTGCTCGTGTCGGGTACCCAATCGCGGAGATCACCGGTCACTGCCGTGCGCTGGCCATAGCTGACTTCAGGAAGGGTTTCCTGTGCCGGCAAATAATTGCGGTACAGGAACGATATGAAGAACAGGGCAAGGATGCGCATTTTTTTGGTGTATTTCGATAAAATTGTGGCGGGTCTGCTGGGTAAAGATAGGGTTTCTTGGATGCTGCGTCATGTCAAGCCCCGGCTTTCGGATGATCTTGAACATCCTGCATGGAGATGGTTTCATCTTGCATGTTTCTTCGAATCACTACGCCAGCGCGCCGGCGATGCAGGCACACATCAGGCAGGCGATCGTTCCTCCGAGCAATGCCCTCAGTCCAAGCTCTGTAAGGTTCTTGCGTTGGTTTGGTGCGAGCTGGCTGATGCCTCCTATCTGTATGCCGATCGAGGCGAAGTTCGCAAATCCGCAAAGCGCATAGGTCGTAACCAGGATCGACTTGGGATCGGTGATCAGCCCTTCAGTTTTCATCTTGCTGAAGCTGATATATGCCTGGAACTCATTGATCACGGTTTTTTCACCGAGCAGCTGCCCTACCTGTACCATTTCCCTTCCGTCAACGCCGATCATCCATGCGACCGGGGAGAAGAGGTATCCGAGCAACATCTGGAATGACAGGCTGTCGTATCGTCCGTTGCTGAATTGTTTGATGATGTCATTGAGCCCGAGGTGGTATCCGATGCTGCCCAGGATCCAGTTCAGCACGTACATGAAAGAGGTGAAAACGATCAGCATCGCGCCGACGTTCACGGCGAGCTTCAGGCCGTCGGTCGTGCCGATGGAGATGGCGTCAAGTGCGTTATCCCCCAGCTTCTCTCGGTTCACCTCGATTGATTTCTCAACCGGTTCCGTTTGCGGGAACATGATCTTGGCACATACGATCGCGGCCGGTGCGCTCATGATCGACTGGCTGAGCAGGTGCAATGCGAAGAATTTTTGTTGCACGACATCGGTGCCCCCGAGGAATCCCACATAGGCCGCCAGCACACTGCCGGCAGTGTTGGCCATCCCGCCGATCATGATGCACAGCACTTCGCTGCGGTTCATCTTGTCAAGGAACGGACGGATCATGATCGGTGCCTCCGTCTGCCCAAGGAAGATGTTCGCCGCCGTGGAAACGCTTTCGGCCCCGGATATGTGGAGCTTACTCAACAGATACGCAAAGAAGTGAACGATCTTCTGCAGGATGCCGAGGTAGTACATGAGCGCGGACAGCGCCGAAAAGAAGATGATGTTCGGCAATACCTGCACCCCGAAGATGTATGCCCAGTTGCCGCTGGCATCCGCCAGGTTACCAAAGATGAACTCGATGCCCTTGTGGGCGAGGTTGATGATTTCCACGAACTTCTCGGAGAACCACTGTATGACGATGCGGAAGATATTGTACTTGCCGCCGGATAGCACGCCCAGGGCGAATGCGATCTGCGCGACGATGCCGATGCCGACGAGCTTCCAGTTGATGGCTTTGCGGTTGTTGCTGAAAGCATAGCATACGCCAACGAGGAATGTCATGCCTATGGCGCCCCTGCCGAGATTTTCCCAGACTGAATGCATGTCGTGTAAAGGGTTTGTGGAGGGCGGAAGTTAGGCTTTTTTTCCACCTCCGGTGATTTCTGAGCGGTGAAAAATTGCGATCACCACCTTAGACGGGCTTTCAGTGTCTCCATGAGTCCGGTGATGTCTTCCGACACCTTGAACCGAAGCACCATCCAGCCGAACAATGGAATGAACAACACCGCACGGATGAAGACGTTGAGGTAGATGTTTCCCGTGTCGGGGATCATCCATCCCGCCGCAAGTGCGGTGATGCCGATCATCACAGCCCGGAGGTGATTCATGGTGAACGGCTGCAGTCCGAAAAGCTTCCATATCAAAAGGAATCGGGTGAAGTTGAAGACTGTCAGCGCAATGAGATTGCCCCAGGCAGGACCCATCACATCATACTTCTTCGTGAGCCAGTAATTGAGCGGTATCGACAGCGCGACGAGCAGTATGTTGGTGAGGAATTCCACTTTCCAGTATTTCGAGAGCAGGAGGATCTGCGTGTTGAGCCCGGTCGCAAGGTCCACCAGCTTGGCGATCCCGCTGATGAGTACGATCATGGTCAGTGCGCTGTATTCCGGCCCGAGGAAGCGCACCGCATCCTCCATGTTGATCAGCACGAGGGAGAAGATGGCGATGCCGGCGATCATGAGGTTCAGGGATGTCTTCCGGTAGAGGTTGTCGATTTTTTCCATGCTGCGGTTTTTCCAGGCCTCCGCGATGAAGGGTGTGGAGATCGATACCAGGCTTCGCTGCGGCACATCCATCACTGTGATCAGGTATGTGGCGATGGTGAAGACCGCGGCGTCGGAGAGTCCGCCCGATGACTGGCTCGCAAGGATGATCGTGTCGTTGGTGCGGGCGATGATGTTCAGCAGCGCACCGCCGAACATGAAGAGTCCGAAGGAAGCCATCTTCCCCTTCAGCCTTCTTGTCACGGTACTGATGGTCGGACGGATCCTGAGGTTCCCGCCCTTCGATAGCGCATAGACGAAGGCGAGCGTCGCCGGAAGGTATATCCATGCATATGACCGGATGAATTGGTCGAAGTCGATGACTTTCGATATGAACAGCAGGATCAGCAGGGTCGTGAGCAGCCTGAAGGCAAACTCCTTCAGGGCGTTCGACAGCACGGTCTTCCGCTGGCTCCAGGCATGCGCCTCCAGTATGGTGAAGAACACGATGGTGATGGTGAATGGATAGATCAGGTTGAAGTATTCCACGAAAAGAGGGGAGCGTGCTCCGAACTTTCGGATGATGAAGGGCTTCATCGAAGGCAAAAGCAAGAGCAGCAGCACCGATCCGATGGCACCGAGCGCCAGGCTGATGTAGTTGAGGTCGTTCTTGTTGTCGGGCAGATAGGTCCGGTAGAATGGAAAGAACCGGAGTGTGACGGGGATGCTGCCGAGGGTGCACAGCGTGGCGAGCACCATGGCCACGTCCAGCAGGATGCGGGTGAGGCCGATCTGCTCCGGACTGAAATACTTCGGGAAGAACATCAGGATGTTCACCGACCCGATGGCAAAGCCCGCGTAGATGAAG
>CAJBPC010000140.1 GCA_903957405.1 uncultured bacterium
GGGGTACTTTTGGAGAGTGGGTACACCCTTGGAGGGTGGGTACACCCTTGGAGGGTGGGTATACCCTTGGAGGGTGTACCCACTCTCCAAAAGTTTACCAATACACCACAAATGCGGGCATGTGAACATCTCAGATAGTAGACATTTTACGTGATGAGTTGTGCACGCAACCCCCGTAAGTGGTGACTGGGCGAGGTGAAAGGCGTGAATCGTCTAAAAAATCCGTTAATACATCATGATGTGTCGCCCATAATCGATTCAGAATCCACATTCCCGATTTCAGGGCATTATTTTTGCACCCTATGAATATCATGCGCCAACTCTTGATCATCCTTGCGATGTCCACCGCCTGCGCTGCCAGCGCACAGTCTGTCACCATCCGGAAAGACCCGCGGGTGGACATGCTCTTGAAAAAGCAGGCAGACCTCAACAAACAAGTGGAAAAGCTCAATAATAAAAGCGGTCCCGGCTATCGCGTCATGGTGGTCAACACCAATGACCGTTCCCGCGCCATGGAGGTAAAGTCGAAGATGATGACTGAATTCTCCGAGCATAAGTCATACCTCGTCTACCAGTCGCCATATTTCAAGATACAAGTCGGAAATTTCAAGACCCGCCAGGAAGCAGAAGAACTTCGCAACAAAATCAAACGCTTCTACGAAAATGGGGTCATGATCGTACCGGCCACAGTGGAATACAAAGTCGAGAAAGAGGACATGGAGGATTGAGCCCTCCTGCGTACCTTCACGGTATGTTAGCGGAAAAAATAAGGCATCTCGCTAAAGCATTCGAGACCGATGGCATCGAGATCAGAAGACATCTCCACGCCCATCCCGAACTGAGCTACCAGGAATTCAAAACATCACGATTCATTCAGGGTAAACTGACGGAATACGGCATTCCTCATGTCATTATGGCAGATACTGGTGTGGTCGGCATCATCAGCGGTAAAAATCCCGAAAGCAGGATCATCGCGCTTCGTGCCGACATCGATGCCTTGCCCATTGCTGAGCAAAATGACGTCCCGTACCGGTCCATGACCGAGGGGGTGATGCATGCCTGCGGGCATGACGTGCATACCACTTGCCTCCTGGGTGCTGCGCGGATCCTTCAGACGCTCAGAGAGGATTGGGAAGGTACCGTGAAACTCATTTTTCAACCCGGCGAAGAGCGCAACCCCGGCGGCGCCAGCATCATGATCCGGGAAGGCGTACTCGATAACCCCAAACCCCAGGCCATATTCGGCCTTCATGTGAACCCGCAGCTGGAAGTCGGAGGCGTCAGCTTCCGCAGCGGCAAGGTGATGGCCAGTGCCGACGAGTTCTTCATCGATGTGAAAGGAAAGGGTGGCCACGCCGCTGCACCGCACTGGACGACCGACACGATACTCGTGGCAGCACACCTCATCACAAGCCTGCAGCAAATCATCAGCCGCAACAACAATCCGTTCTCCCCCTCCGTCCTCTCCATCTGTTCCATACAGGGGGGCTACACCACCAATGTGATCCCGGCTGAAGTGAAGCTCATGGGCACGTTCAGGGCAATGGACGAAGATTGGCGATTCAAGGCGCATGACATCATCAGGCGGCAATGCCGCGCCATAGCGGAAGCCATGGGGGCCGAGATAGCACTCCACATCGATGTGGGCTATCCTTGCGTCTATAACCACAAACAACTCCACCAAGTGGCATGGTCGCTCGCGGGTGAATACATGGGCCAGGAAATGGTCTCAGAAACGGAACTCCGCATGGGGGCTGAAGATTTCGGATATTATTCCGAGAAGATCCCCGGCTGCTTCTTTCGGTTGGGTACTGCCAATGCCGCCAGAGGCATCACATCCGGCGTACACACCCCACTGTTCGATATTGACGAATCCGCCATCGCCATCGGCATGGGCATGATGGCCTGGATGGGTGCAAAAGCGAGCCTGGAAACATCCTGATGCCTACAAGAAGCATTATGATGCAAGCGGATGTCCTTATACTTTCGGATCTCCGCAAAAAAGCAATCTTTACGTGTCGCATCGACCCTTCGATATCGATGCTGCGAATCAAGCCTCTGTTGCGACATTGCTTGAACGGTGTCAGGTTGACCCATCGATAACAATATGGCGAATCAAACGTCTGTTGCGACATTGCTTGAACCGTTTCTCATCGACCCATCGATATCGATACCCGTGTTGACACAGTGGTTCTTTATGTTTTAATTTTGACCCCTTAAACTGCAC
>CAJBPC010000141.1 GCA_903957405.1 uncultured bacterium
AGGGGATAATTTTTTCGGGTAATGTCTGCATATTGCCTTGCTGATCTGTTTCTTTGACGACGCGCGTTTATCCGCGGTGTGGATTGTCATCTGTTTCCATACTTGATTCCAGCATACTGTGGCCTAAATAATTTCAATGGGTTTCTACGCTTGATAGATTGCCGCTGAAATGCACGGTTAAAAGGTTCTGATAGGCCTTGAAACGGGTAAATTGTTGGATTTTGTCCAATAGTCGACTGCATCTCCTGAGGGAAAAACCTGCATCCATGCACTTTCTGTTCTGTTTTCCGACGAACTCCAATAATAATTATTCCCCAGTCCGATTAAACTTCTATTGACATACAACTTATTGAGTTCGTCTCTACTGGGCAGGCACCAGTCCGTATAACCCCCTCCGGCATAGTCACGGCATTGTTTAGCGGCATAGCTTCCCGTATTGCCTTGGACACTGATAATTTGTTGCGTATTTGACAGTCCAGTACCCAGGGCTGTTGCGGTTGCTCCGGTTTGAACGTGGCTTGCAGAAGTCGTTCCGTTCGACCAGGTAGTTGCTCCAGGAATATCAACGGTTGCAGCGATTATTCCATGTAACACATTGGCATCGTAGCCGGGATCCCCGGTTTGCAAGATATATGCCAATATACCCCCGCCATAGATCTCGCCTACTGCGGGATTGCCTGAACGAAAACTGATCTGTGTTCCGTACGTGTACCCATAAGCGTTGGCGGCATAGCTTCTTACGTAATAAATGGTCATTGGTGTCAACGACACAAGGTTGGTTGTAAAGCTGCCCGTGGTACCGGTGCTGACAGATTTCGAATTGGCTATTGTCGGGTTTGTGGTAGTACTCCAGCATATGCCTCTTTCGATGACCGGACTGCCGCCATCGCTTGTGACATTTCCTCCACTGATGGCACTTGTGGCATTGATGCCGGATGCGTCTGTCGTTGCAGCCAATACGGGAAGCCCACTCGCGGCCATTCCGATCATGTTTGTCCATGCTGAACCATTGTATACCTGTAGTTCACCTGAAGCGCCACAATTGCTGCACCATATGATCAACCCGGCAGGTGTCGGGGTGGCAATACTGCCTCTTTCGGTCGCCGTCATTCTGGGCGGTAAAAAGCCTTTAGAGGTACTTGTTACATCCAATGCCGCCGCGACAGAGGGGGTTGAAGTCCCAATACCCACTTGTGCCAATATGCCAAGAGAGATGAAGAGCATAAAACCTGATCGGAGATATTTCAAAATTTGAAAGAGGAGATAATAAAATCACTTTTTCAACTCTTCGTCAAAAAAGAATGGGTGAAGCAGTACAGATTTATTTTCTATAAATTGATTTTTCCGGTCAGCAGGTGGATGTTGGTCCTGATGGCACTGCACCTTCGGTATCCTATAGCTTTAATTTTTTTTCGGCTTGATATTTGGAAACCATTCTGCCAGACTTGCCATTGCATATTTGCTGATAGTGCCGATGGAGGACACCGGGGCAAGGCCCAGCCAGACCACCCTTAAGACCTCGGGAGAGGTCGTTGACAACTGAGAAGTCATCACGTAGATAGAGGAATTACTTAAAAGCGAATGCTGTTGGTATGGCTATGAAAATGTACGCCAATGCTTTCGTTAAAAGGGCACCATCTTACATGACAAGAAAGTGTACAGGCGGAAGAAAGCACATACGCTCTTTTAACCGGCGTGATCAAAGAAATATGGGGTCGATACAATGATCATGTGCATGGGGCTGTTCAAATCTTCTCTGCGCGTTTTTTGATTTGGAATACGCGAGACAGGTTGAATCCGAAGCGAAGTTGACCCTTGTCCCATCTGCCAGTTGTTTCGGTGACGAAAGCGCGTTCGTTCATGCCTACCGCATTTGACAGATGCAGTTGGAAGACATGGCCTCCTGTTTCAATATCGATGCCCAGTGATAGCGGATGTGTGTTCACGTCCTGTTGTATGCCATTCATCAGATGGAAGTAATCCCAGGTGAAGGCGATGCGTTTGGATAATTTAAAGCGTCCGCCGAAACCCAATGCGAACACGTCGTTCGGCTGGGAACTGAGCGGCACGAGATTGTTATGCACCATGGTGGGTGCCAGCTGCAGCGTGAACGATTCATTGAACTTCCGGCCAATGATGATCTGGTAATAGTATGCCAGTCGCGAGCTGAAATAATTCTCAATGGTGGCATCTGCCCAGGGAAGGGTATTGGCGGTCATGCCCGCCACCAGTGCCACGGTGACCGGAAATGGCTTGCTGCCGGTCGACTGCATCAGCGGTGCGTACTTGACAAAGGCGTCCAGTTCTTTTTTGTATGTGCTTCGTCCGATGCCTGCCATGAGGTTCCTGGTGATGCCGAAGTCAAAGCCCATGCGCATGCTGGCTTGGTCCAAACCAAAGAAATTTTGAAAGCCCTGGTTGATTTCTCCGAAGCGATGAAGGATTCGGAAATCCATGGTGCCGGGAGCGAGGAATTCCATGGAATGCCCATTGATGACCCGTGGTGATTTGAAGGCGTACTTCACGAATTCCTTTTTCACTTTTGCATCATCACCGATCAATGAGAGGAGATCTTCGTTCTGTTGGGCAACGGCAGTCGGCGGCAGGAGGGCGTATAGGAGTATGATAATTGGGATGAGGAGCTTTTTCATTCAATGTGTTTTGCTCGTGTTTTTTATTTCAACGGCTGAAGGGAACATTCCACGATGATCTTTGCAGTCTGGGATACTTTATCAGCCACCAGTTGTGGCACTTTTACTTTATAATCCGACAGTGCTGCGGTAAAAGTCGCTTTCGCCTCCAAAATCTCGCCACGGACAATGATTTCTCCATCGGTCTCTACTTCCTTTGTTTCGCCATGCATGGTGAGGTTGCCTTTCACCTTTACCTTATAGCTGCCGTCTTTGGCATAGTCGACAGTGTTGTTGTTGGTCACTGACCCTCTGAATTCCGCTTTCGGGAACTTGTTGCTTTCCACGTAATTTTCATTGAAATGCTCCTCCATGAGTGCGGCCTTGAATTCAAAGCTTTTCATCACCGCCGAGAACTGTATGTTCCCGTTTTTTGTGTCCATCACACAAATGACGGCATTGTTGACGCCTGCGATCGCTTCAGGAGACTTGGGTACGGTGGCATCGAATTTGATGCGTCCGGTCTTTGTAAAAAACCTGGATTGCGCATCTGCTTGCAGGGACAGTAACATAAAGGCGACGGTGGCATGGATCAGTTGTTTCATCATGGTTCATTATTTGATTGCTCGGTTATTGTCGGGATCCGCCATCATCCCGCGGTTGAAGAGGATATCGGCGCCGATGCCCAGCTCGTCAGGGATGTATCCCGTACAGACTCCTTTCATGCGGATACCCATCTTCGGAGTCAGGCCGATGGGGTCGATTACGAAGCTGCTGTCGATGCTGAATCTGACAGACGTGGAGGATACCCCATCACCCATCACGATGGTCATCTGTCCTGGTGCCGTGACGATTGTCTCTTTCAATATCCCGTCAACCTCCATGACTTTGCCGGCGTATTTTCCAGTGGCGGAGCCCTCGTCGCTTGTAAAGTCGCGGATAAGGTCGGCCGCTTTCACCTTGAACGCGGCATCCATGGCCGCCACCGATTCTTTTTCCCTGTTGAACTCCCGGTATGCATAAATGGCACCTGCGGAAACAAGCAGGAATGTGATCAGGATACCGGATCGGATTTTTTTGGATCTGTTCATCTTTTTCAGGTTTAGTTGTTGGGTGAGCCTGAATCTATCCATTTCTTAACCAACGCAAGCTGGCAATTGGTCAATTTATTGGCACCCTTGGGCATTGGTGAATATCCGGAAGCATAACTGACGGACCCGTACAATTTTCCATTGACGGCCATCGCCTTGTCCGCAGCATAGTTGCCCATCAGTATGCCACCACCCATCGATGCCGACAGATGACAACTATAACATTGCTGCTGAAACAGTGGCACGATCTTCTGCGAATAAGACACTACAGCTGTCGTATCACATGAGATGGTATTGGGATAGAGCATATCCGCCTTGTCGTAGTAACATGACTGTAAGCCCGTGAAAGATGAGATGATCACCAATACTAAAGTGATTGTATTCTTCATATCGACGGATTTAATTATTGAGGCTGCCGGCAGCGATCCATTTTTTTATCTGTATTATCTCACAATCTGCCAATTTGAGGTTGGCTGGCATTTTAGAATACCCTGCTGTCCAACTAACGGACCCGTATAGCCGACCATTTTCCGCGACGATCTTCACGCCCGCATGGGTCGACAGGTCGATGTTGCCGCCTTTGGAAGCCGGATTATGACAGCCCTGGCACTTGGTGGCAATGAGTGGCTTGATGGCAGTACTATATTTGAAGTCGGTCGTGTCACATCGGTCGCAGCCATTGTTCTTTGCCCCTTGTGTGATCCAGATCTTGAGTTGTGAGATCTGGTCGGTGGTCCATGGCGACATCGGAGGTGGGGGCATCCTTTCACTTCCCGTCTTTACGATCTCCTTGTAGAGTTTACTGCCCGTTGCGTTTCCGGGCGACACATAGCGCATGATCTTGTCATAGGTGGTGAGGTCAACCCCATCCGCGTGGGTTTTTGAATCATGGCAGCCGGCCATGGCGCAGGTGGAAGATATGAGCGGATAAATGGTGTTTGAGAAATATACCGAGTCCGGACTGCATACCCTCCCGGTGGTACCGGGTATTTCCCCGATGCCCCCTGTGTTCGCGTTATCGGGGACAGGCACATCATGTGTACAAGATGGGAACATCCAGATCAAAAACAGGATCGAAACAAAGACGATTGAGGATGTCTTGCGCATGATTGAATATGTTTTATCGTTTTCTGCCATGGAGTCGATAATGCCGTAAAGATGACTGTCCAATGCCCATGACTCAATCACGGGTCATGCCGAATACAACAGCTTGAAAGCAATACGCGGTGTCAAAAAAAGTGCCACTTTTTTTAAATGGCATGATGGTCGCATCACCCATTGGGTGAATCTATAACATTGTCTTTGATTCCAATCACCCTTCAGATCATGATGTCAACCGGCCACAGACACGCCAATGAGTCTCCCAATACCGAAAGTGACCGCTGCCGCCATCAATCCGAAAATGACCTGACGCAT
>CAJBPC010000142.1 GCA_903957405.1 uncultured bacterium
AGAAATGGAATGTATAAAATAATTGTTGGAGATTGGAGAAGAGATACTTCAGGACCTATGCAGGTTGTATCAGGCCCAATGGGAAAGGAAAAAGTACATATCGAAGCAATCAATTCAGATTTGCTTGAAAAAGAAATGACCAGCTTTTTAAACTGGTTTAGTCATAATCAAGAAATTGACTTAGTATTAAAAGCCTCAATAGCACATCTTTGGTTTGTGACTATTCACCCATTTGATGATGGAAACGGTCGTATAACAAGAGCTTTAACAGATATGCTATTAGCTCAGGCCGACAAGAGTAACCAAAGATTCTACAGCATGTCTGCTCAAATTAGAATTGAACGAAAACAATACTATGATATTCTTGAAAAAACCCAGAAAGGTGATATAAATATTACTAATTGGATACGATGGTTTTTGCAATGTTTGATCAATGCGCTAAATTCAACAGAAGAAATTTTATCTAAAGTTTTGTCTAAAGGTAATTTTTGGCAATTACATTCAAAGACTCTAATCAATGAAAGGCAGAAGAAGCTAATCAATAAACTCTTAGACGGTTTTGATGGGAAATTAACATCATCTAAATGGGCTAAAATTGCAAAATGCTCGAAAGACACAGCTATTCGAGATATTAATGACTTAATAGAGAAAGAAATTCTGCGTAAGGAAGAAGCTGGTGGAAGAAGTACAAATTATGAAATAAATAGAAATGCCAGGAGGTAACAGCACATTGGCTAAAGGCTGATTTTCGGGCACGCAGACAGTTTTGTAGCACCCGTAAGTGCAGTACTCTGAACTAACTTTTCTTGTAAATATCCAGCCCATCGTAAATCTACAAACCGTGTGAGACTTGAATCATGTACTCATAGAAAAAGTAATTGATTGCTGTTTGACCGATGAAAGAAATTGATCTGAATCAATTGGCCTTCCGCTGACGTCCTTCCGGGGATGTTAGCAAACCACCTTGTGCTGCTGCTTATGAACATAAGTGGTGGTGAGCGACAAGGATCAAAGGGCAGAGAAAATCTGTTCCGGTACGACCGAACTGAGCTGAACGAAAGTGAACCGTTCGATGAAGCCTCGAAAGGGCAAGACGATGAGCAAAGCAGATGGTTATGTTTGCATCTTCGATAGAAACACAACCGATACCGGAATACGGGTTGTATCTCATCCGGGGTTAAGGCGGCAGGACACTCCGTCAGGCAGTCAAATGAAACCTGTGATGTCTGTGTGGTGTGGTCAAACTGAAGGAAGGGAAACCAGCGCTAAAAGGTGAAGGCGACACACGATTGGATGATTGATCATGTTGAAACAAAATCACAGCCAATGACCAAGGTGATGGTCTTGAAGGCCTACGGGAAACTGCGTGCGAACAAGGGTGGAGCCGGTGTAGATGGAATGACCTGGGGCGGTGTTGGACGACAACTTGCAAGGTTATTTTTAATCGTTTTGGAATCGCCTGAGTTTGGGCAGTTATATTCCTGCGCCTGTTCTTCAGGTAGAGAAACCGAAGATGAGTGGATTGTATGTCCGTTGAGCATTCCCACGCTGCTGGACCGTATTGCCCAACAAGTAGTGCGCGACCATTTGGAAAAGCAATTGGAGCCAATATTTCATGGAAGCTCATTCGGGTATCCTCCCGGTCGAAGCGCACATGATGCGGTAGCTCAAAGTCAGCGGAATTGTTTCAACCATTACTTTGCGATCGATCTTGAAATCAAGTCGTACTTCGACACCATCGACCATGATTTGATGATGAAAGTTCTTTCCCAATGAACCTTCTCGCAAGGGGACAACATCACCGTAATTTACAGCCCGGTGATGCATGATATCAGGGTTCGTCGGATACTGGTGCCTGGTACATTTTTGTGCAGTGCTTCGAAAACCTCGATCAGGAGGAAGTTCAGAGCGCTGGAGATCCCAAAGCGACGCCAGTCAATTGCAGATCTGGCCCGTGAACGGATTACGGTGATCGAAGGGATCATTCAGTACCATCACAAGTGCTGGCATGCGGGTATGCGTCCGGTGTGGAATCTGCTGAACCACTACTTGTCGAAATGTATAAAATGGGAAAAGGGTCTTTTCAAGTATGCCTCGATCCGTTGGTTGCGGGCGCGATACAACGAGAAGCCCCAATTATTTGCCCACTGGAGATTGGTACAACCATGACTAACTTTAGTCAAATGATCGAGCACATGAAGAGCCGGATGAATTCAGCCGTTCAAGCCAGGTTATCTGTGAAGGCAGGGGTGAAATTCCCTTGCCTGACCCGATTGTGTGCCATTATTCCGAAACCCTAAAATCATAAGACAAAATCAAAATAGACAATGACGACAAGAGTAAAAATTTGCTGTATTTGTTCGACAGACGAAGCAAAAATGGCAATTCAGTTTGGAGCATCTGCGTTAGGACTTGTTGCAAATATGCCAAGTGGCCCAGGCGTTATTGCGGACGAAGAAATTCTAAAAATCACAAGAAGTGTTCCACCTGCAATTTCAACTTTTATGTTGACAAGCGAAACATCGGCAGACGAAATTATTGAGCATCATAAACGAACCTTGACAAATACAATTCAAATTGTAGATGAACTTAAAGAGGGAACTTATGAAAAAATAAGACAAGCATTGCCAGCCATAAAAATTGTACAAGTAATCCACGTAATAGACGAAAAGACAATTGACGAAGCAGTCAGGATTTCTCATTTGGTAGACGCTTTACTTTTAGACAGCGGAAATCCGAATTTAGAAATTAAAGAACTTGGCGGAACAGGAAGAGTTCATAATTGGATATTAAGTAGAAAAATTGTAGAACAATCAAAAGTTCCAGTTTTTCTTGCAGGTGGACTTACATCAAAAAATGTTAGGCAAGCAATTGAGCAAGTACAACCATTTGGAATTGACCTTTGCAGTGGTGTAAGGACAGACAAAAATCTTGATCCAAGAAAACTAGAAACGTTCTTTAGCAATGTTTGGAAATAATAAGGCACACAATATTGGGTTATGTACTATTTTAAAACAACCTTACAATAACTCTCAAAATTATAATATTGACTTAAAGCTGTTTGACTGATGGAAGAAATTGAATTGAATCAATTGGCCTTCCGCTGACGTCCTTCCGGGGGAGCTAGCAAACAACCTTGTGTTGCTGCTTATGAAAATAAGTGGTGGTGAGCGACAAGGATCAAAGGGCAGATAAAATCTGTTCCCGTACGACCGAACTGAGCTGAACGAAAGTGAACCGTTC
>CAJBPC010000143.1 GCA_903957405.1 uncultured bacterium
AGCTCTACGGAGACCGTCTCCTCGTGGCCAACGCCACCGGCTGCTCATCCATTTTCGGAGGGAACCTCCCCACCACACCTTGGGCCGTGAACAAAGACGGCAGGGGCCCGGCCTGGTCGAACTCATTGTTTGAAGACAATGCGGAGTTCGGACTGGGCATGCGCGTCACATCCGATAAACTCACCGACACGGCACAAGGTCTGCTGAAGGGCCTGTCTCCTCAGATCGGCCAGGAACTGACGGAATCCATCCTCCACGCCTCGCAAGTGCTCGAATCCGAAATCATCGAACAACGCAAACGGGTTGCCTTGCTGAAAGAAAGGCTGACAGCCATCGACATACCGCAGGCGAGGCAGTTGCTATCCGTAGCGGATAATCTCGTCAATAGAAGTGTCTGGCTTGTCGGAGGCGACGGATGGGCCTATGATATTGGCTATGGCGGCCTCGACCATGTACTGGCCAGCGGACGAAATGTCAACATCCTCGTACTCGATACGGAAGTGTATTCCAATACCGGCGGTCAGAGCTCGAAAGCAACGCCCACAGCCGCTACTGCCAAGTTCGCGTCGGCCGGCAAACGCGTAGGAAAGAAAGATCTTGCCATGCAGGCCATCTCCTACGGGAACGTCTACGTCGCACGGATCGCCTTCGGCGCGAACCCGCAACAGACGCTGCTGGCGATGCGGGAAGCAGAAGCCTACGACGGACCTTCGCTGGTCCTGGCCTATAGCCCATGCATCGCCCATGGCTACGACCTCCGCGACGGACTCGACCAGCAACACAAAGCCGTGATCAGCGGATACTGGCCGCTGGTGCGCTACAACCCTGTCCTTCGTAAGAAAAAACAAAACCCGTTCATTCTCGACTCGCCAAGACCGACCATCGGACTGAAAGACTATGCCTACAACGAACTCCGCTACAAGGTGCTCACGCGCACCCATCCGGAAGAAGCGGAGAAACTCATGACCCTGGCACAGGAAATGGTGAACCTGCGATGGAAGCATTATGAAGAACTGGCGACAATGCCGGCAAGTGATTTCGTACCCGTGGCGTAAAACGGTCTTTTCCTGTTCGCCTCAAATGACCGACACCGCAGCATGACAACTTGATTGGATGACCCGATACACACCCACCCAACACAAAGCATATGGATTTCCGCACAAAATACATGGGCCTCGACCTGAACTCCCCCATCATCGTTTCTGCCTCCACCCTGTCAGAAGAAACCCACCGCATCGCAGAAATGGAAGATGCCGGTGCCGGTGCCGTCGTGCTATTTTCTCTTTTCGAAGAACAGATCCGATCAGAAGCCGCGAAATACGCTTCCGTGAAGACCGCCACGACGAACATCTTCGCCGAAGCGTCAGGGTATTTCCCCGACCTCGATGAATATGCCGCAGGCACGGATGAATACCTGGAAAAAATCTTTCAAGCCAGAAACCGTGTCGATATGCCCATTATCGCAAGCCTGAATGGTATCACCACGGAAGGATGGATAGAGTACTCCAGACAGATCGAACAGGCCGGTGCCAATGGGATCGAGATCAATATCTTCTTCATTCCCGGCGACATGAACCTGTCACCCTCCGAAGTCGAACACCGATATCTGAATATCATCACTGAAGTGAGAAACAGCGTGAACATCCCCTTAGCAGTGAAGATCAATCCATACTTCAGCGCCATGGGAAACATGGCCCAACGCATGCAGAAGGCCGGCGCAGATGCATTGGTACTCTTCAACAGATTCTATCAGCCGGATTTCGACATCCACGAACTGAAGGTGGTGTCAAACCTGCAATACAGCGAATCCAGCGAGATTCGCCTCCCCCTGCTCTGGATTGCTATGCTTTACGGACGACTGCCCATCTCCCTTGCCGCCACCACCGGTGTCCAAAGTGCCACCGAAGTCATCAAATACCTGCTCGCCGGCGCGGATGTCGCCATGACGGCTTCCGCACTATATAAAAACGGCATCGGATACCTAAGGACCATGCATACGGAAATGGAAGCCTGGATGGGCCGCATGGGCTTCGAAAGAATATCGGATTTCAAAGGCATCCTGAGCCAGCAACATATTCCAGACCCCACCGCTTTCGAAAGAGCCAATTATATCAAGATCCTACAAAGCAATCGCTAAAACACCATATGCATCCTCATGCATAACCGGAACGGGCCTTCCAACGATCGCATCTTTTTGCAATGCGGTAAAATTGCTGATGAGTTCTGCATATCTCCGAGCAATGGAAAAGTTCTCAGCTGTCATGACTACCGAAATGGTCAAATACAAAGGCTTAAACTGACGCATCGCGCATGGCGGTCTGCTGCGCATGCTTCAAGCCTTTAACGTGTAGACCCCGATGATTTGCCTGGCACATGGCAGGATAACTCCCATCTGAAAGCTGCAGCTGCGCGCACCTCCTCCGGGAAGCAATTCCCAGGCCGTTAACGGGCATTGACGGGTCTTTAGGCAAATTCCAGCCAACACACCTGATGGATCCCAAAGCTGTATGCTGTCCTGGATAGGCCTGATAAAACCCATACCAGACAATGATATCAAGAACTCAGATGGTATAAAAACAACCTCCCGCAAACCATCCTGAAAGCCACAAACAGAGAAGTTGAAAAATATTCATTATCTTTTTTGCAAAATTCAATTGA
>CAJBPC010000144.1 GCA_903957405.1 uncultured bacterium
ATCTTATCTAGGCAAATTTGCACTTAGGGTCCGACAATTCACTTCTTGTGAAGTGTTGATAACCTTGCATCATAAGCATCGAAGTGCTCCTCATAAAGGAAAAATCATCCGAGACAATTTTGCCAAAAACACTTTTATTTCCTTTTGAAAGTGCCTGCGAACCGACACTTCAAAATGACTCAGTGATCAATACCGAAATTGTATATCCTCAACGGAGGTGACAGATCGAGTGGTCCAATGATTGGGGAGTTTTATAATGGAAGTTGTGATTCCCGTGTCCAGGTTGGGATTTGATCTTGATGAATGTCAACCTTCTTGTTCAACTGAAGGATGCAGAAAATCTTCGATGGTTGATTCTTCCATTTTTCAGCACTTTTTAGACGTGACTGTCCACCTTATCCACCATACTCTAAAATGTGGAGCTTTATGCGTTGATTGATGCCCTGAATTGCTTATTTTAGGATACGATTGGAATGTCGTGTCGATGAACATTCCACACTTCATATTCAATGATCATGCAGCGATTTCGGGAATCTTTTCAAATTGTCAACATTCGTGGCTGGAGTAAGCGATCTGTCAGGTTGTGTATCAGTCTGTTGCCCCTGCTTTTATTTCCAGCATTGATACAAGGACAGTCAGCCTCTGTGAATGCCGTGTCAATGATGGGCAGGTTGCATCCCATGATCGTGCATTTCCCTATCGTCCTGTTGCTTACGGCCTTATTGTTTGAATTTGTTGGTCGTTGGCGCAGCAGCGATGCGTTGCAGGAAGCCGTGCGTTTACTTGTCATCGGTGGGATGATTTCTTCTGTGTTGAGTGTTGGTTTCGGACTGGCGCTGGCTTCCTCCGGTGAATACAGTGAGGAGCAGATCAACAGGCATCGATGGACGGGCATCTTTACGGCCGTGCTATCCGTGGCAACGGCAGTCGCCTATCTTAAAAATCGTCGTGGACTTGCATTCATATTTTTGATATTCAGTGGATTGAGTGTCATCTTTTCCGGTCATCTGGGGGGTGAGATCACCCATGGAGAGGGCTATTTTCTTTCCGGGATCGGACCCGACGCCGATCCTGCTGTTGCCGTCGGGGATGAACTGCCGCATGGTCCTGTTTTGGCTTCGCTTCGAGCCCCGTTGACGGAGGAACAGGTACAGGCGTTGAATCTTCGGGTTCGGTCGATCCTTGCCCATAACTGTTATTCATGCCATGGTGCCGGCAAGGTGAAGGGCATGTTGCGGCTTGATTCGAAGGAGGCAGTGTTGGCTGGCGGTGAACATGGCGTGATATTGCAGGCGGGAAAGCCAGAGGAGAGCGAAATCATCCGTCGCGTCAGTTTGCCGCGTGGCCATAAGGAAGCGATGCCGGTCAAAGGCAAGGCATTGACTTCGGAAGAGATCGATGTCTTGAGACACTGGATCCGGTTGGGAGCACCCTGGCCAAGTGGCCCCTTACGGAGTCTGTATCGGGTTGCAGCATTGGAGCCCCGGCTTCCGTCGGTCCCACCGGCGAAGGCGGGCTTGGAACAACCCATCGATCGTTTTGTCGACGCCTATTTTTCAAAGCAGCGTATGGCGTGGCCCGCAGTGGTAGATGACCGGACGTATTATCGCCGGGTAAGTCTGGATGTGACGGGTTTGTTGCCTCATCCCGACAGCCTCGAACGGTTTCTCCGGGATGACAGCCCCGAAAAAAGGACAAGACTGGTGGCTCGTCTCTTGTGGCAAGACCATGACTATGCACAACATTGGTTGAGTTTTTGGAATGATGCATTGCGCAACGATTACAGCGGCCCTGGTTATATCACCAAGGGTCGTACCGATATTTCGCGATGGTTGTATGCCTCGTTATTGAATAACAAGCCTTATGATCGGTTCGTGCGGGAGTTGATCGATGCCGACAGTGCTTCGGAGGGTTTCATCCGCGGGATACGTTGGCGCGGGGAGGTCAATGCCAGTCAGCGGGTAGAGATGCAGGCGGCGCAGAATGTATCTCAGGTATTCATGGGTCTGAACCTCAAATGTGCATCTTGCCATGACAGTTTCATCAGTGACTGGAAGCTGGACGATGCGTATGCATTTGCCAATCTGTTTGCCGACTCGATTTTGCAGATCTATCGATGTGATAAGCCAACGGGGCGTCTGGCTGGCAACCGAATGCTTTTTTCGGCCCTTGGACGCATCGATACGGCAGCAGATCGAGCTGCCAAACTGAAACAGTTGGCTGAGTTGACCGTACAACCCGCTAACGGGAGACTCTACAGGACGATCGTCAACAGGATATGGGCGCAGGTGATGGGCCGGGGTATGGTTGAGCCGGTGGACGTGATGGATAACAGTCCCTGGAGTCAGGATCTGTTGGACTGGTTGGCCTGGGACTTTTCCCGGAACGGCGCCGACTTGAAGCGATTGCTGTATCAAGTCCTGACTTCACGCACTTATCAGCTGCCATCAGTGACGCTTTCGGATCCGGAGGAAGTGCAGTCGAAGGACTTTGTTTTCCGAGGTATGCTGCGTCGTCGGTTGAGTGCGGAGCAGTTTGCGGATGCAATAGGTCAGGCGCTGCATCCTTTGTATGCAGATTCCATGATTGCTCGAAAGCGTTTGCCGGATGGTATCCAATATTGCGCTCCGTTCACTCGGGCGGCGTTGGTGCTGAATGATCCGTTTCAGAAATCACTGGGTCGTCCGACGCGGGAGAACGTTTCCACCGGGCGAGTCTCACAGGCGAGTCTGTTGCAGGCTTTGGAGCTGACGAATGGCGGTCTTTTCCATCAAACGCTGCACACGGCAGCGGTGGAATGGTCGAAACGGCAACCGGCTACTCCGCAATTGGTGGAAGATATCTATCGGAGGATGTTCGGCAGGCTGCCCACCCGTCGGGAGATGAATGTGTTGACGCGAAACCTTGGGAACAGATCCGGAGTCGATCAGATCGAAGATTTTTTCTGGACCATGGCCCTGCATCCCGAATTTCAGTTGATACATTGAGCAGGGATCTCATTAATTGATATAACATGACAATGATTCGAAAAGACTGGAGTCGTCGCAGATTTTTGCAGAAGTCCTCTGCAGCAGCATTGGCGGCCATGGCTGCCGGCGCTCCATTGCCGGCATTGCTTAGCGGATGTACCGCCAAGCGTCCCGAGTCTTCTGCCGACACGGTTATCCTGTTGTGGATGGCCGGTGGCATGGCGCATACAGAGACGTTTGATCCGAAACGATACACGCCTTTTGAGGCGGGTATGGAAGCTGACCGGGTGCTGAGTACATTCCCATCCGTTCCAACGGCATTGGATGGCATTCGGTTTTCGGAAGGACTTTCGTCGATTGGTCAGGTGCTTGACAGGGGCACGCTCATCCGATCCTATGTTGCGGCGGACCTGGGGCATATCCTTCATACCCGTCATCAATACCATTGGCATACCTGTTACGAGCCACCTCAATCCGTGTTAGCGCCGCATATCGGCGCGTGGATCGCTCGAGAAAAGGGTCCAATGAATCCGGTCATACCGGCCTTCATCGATATCGGTCAGCGCTTTACGGTGGGAGAAGCCGAGGAATTGAAGGCTTTTCATACAGCGGGTTTTCTCGGTAGCGAGTTCGGACCTTTCATGATTCCGGATCCCAGTGTGGGTTTGGAGCGCGTGCATCCGCCGTTGGGCATGGATATCACACGCTTTGAGCGCCGCAATCGGTTGTACAAGGAATTGGTCGACAATAGCCCGATGGGTGAACATGGAAGCGACTATCAGCGGGAATCCCTGATCCGATCCATGGAGCAGTCTTACCGCTTGTTGAAATCGCCGGAGGCGGAGGCTTTCGACCTGACCCGGGAATCGCGCGCCTCTTATGACATGTACAATACCGGCAAGTTTGGATTGGGCTGTCTCATGGCGAAGCGATTGGCCGAGCGAGGCGCGCGTTTCATCAGCGTAACAACAGAGTACGAACCCTTCATGGGTTTCGATACCCATGAGAATGGACATACGCGCATGGCGGATATGAAGAAGCTCATTGATGCGCCGGTCGCACAGTTGGTTCGGGATCTGGAGCAGAGCGGTCGGTTAGACCGGACCTTGATCATTCTCGCCAGTGAGTTCAGCCGCGACATGATGGTGGAGGGCAGGCCAGATTTGAAGGTCCAGGAGCAGGTGCGACAACCGGATATCCTGACCGAGTTGAAGCATTACGGGATGCACCGGCATTTCACGGATGGCAGTTCGGTGCTCATGTTCGGCGGCGGCATCCGGAAGGGGCATGTTCATGGAAAGACGGCCGATGAGCGTCCGTGTAAGACGATAGAAAACCCGGTCCGGGTCGACCAGCTCCATCAGACGGTCTATCAGGCGCTGGGCATACCGCCAGACCTGAATTACGAAGTGGAGGGGCGACCGTTCTATTCTACGCCGGACGGAAAGGGACAAGCTATCCGGGAGATCCTCATCTGATCGTTTGGGCATAGGTTTTATTTTGACCCCCCCGCCAGCAATATTTATGACATTCGATGGATGCATCGAAAGTTTACGCATTTGAAGAATGTGATCTTTCCCATTTTTTTGACAGGAGCATAAATTGGAAATTTATTGATCCTTTGCTGAGGGATCAACAG
>CAJBPC010000145.1 GCA_903957405.1 uncultured bacterium
GCATTGTTTTGTTCAGTCTGATGCTCAGGTGCTCCTTTTTCCGGCCATAGTCAAATTCAATTTCACGGGTCATATAATCTGTTTCCGGGAAATCAGGCAGTCTATCGATGGCAAAACTGAACATCCTGCTGTCGTCAGCAAAGTTTGGGAGCATTGGGGCATTAGAACCAGGCAATTCGGCATCGAATCCGTAATCATGGTGGTTGATGCATATGTATTGCCTATCTCCGATCAGCTTGGCGGGAAGGTTGTATATGATGTCGTTCGTCCGGATGTACAAGAGTGTTCTTTTTGCATCCACGACCATCAGTGGGTCATAGCCTGATCCACTCAACAAATGGAATTTTACTGAGGTATATTGAAAATAGTCGAACATTTTTGGTGCAATGGCGTTCGACACTTTGCGGATCAGTTGGTAATAGAGCCAGTCGCATAGGGACAACTCTTTCCTGGCAATATCCATTTCCTTCAAAAGGTCTGAGGTCCTCTCCGAAAGGAATTTGTCGATTGCCTGTGTCGCTTGTATGTCATGCCGGAGCGTTGCAGGGAGTTGCAAGACTGCTTTCGGAATGCGGAAATCCCTTCCCATGAAAGTCACTTGCGTGACCGGGTCATCCGTTTGTGCTGCAGTCTTGAAAGACGTCAGGCACAGTATGATCAAAATGCTTATGAATTGAGTTTTTAGCAAGGGTTATGCACATTTTCCATCTAAAGTTAACAATAAATTAATACAGACGGAAACGCAGAGAACCCTTTTAATATTGCCGATGATCGATCCGGAAGGGATTTTCCCTTTACCGGCCTGCGGGATATTTTTTCTTTCCTTTAGTTGAGAACCAAATGATGCGGTTCATTTCACCATCTTCGCCTCCATCGACTTCGTCATACACTTCTTCCATAGATTGAATGGCATATCTTTTTTCGCGGCCTTTGAGTGCGGTCAGTGGTTTATTCATCTGATCGAGTGGGATGTTCGCAGCAATGGATTTGAATGGTCTTTTCTGTTTGTTGCCGGAGAAGCAGTCGAACATCGGAGATGCCGTTGCATCGATTCCGTGCATGGGTGGGATGCCCAATATCTGTTCGATTGTCCTTACCATGGATGTTTGGTTGTATTGCGCGGTGATGACGCCCCCTGTGCCGTATGGGCTTATGACGAGTCCCACTGTCCGATAGCCTGAAATATGATCCCATCCGCTTTGTGAGTCATCCTGTGTGATGAAGATGACGGTTGAATCGAAGTATCTGCTGTTGGTGATTTTTTCAAGGATCCTTCCGAGGGCAAGGTCGTTGTCGGCCACCATGGCGGCAGGAGTGGGGAAGTCTGGGGAAAGTCCGGCTGTGTGGTCGTTGGGCAGCGATACGATCATGAGATTGGGCATGCTGTCCCCTTTTTCGAAATTGTCCCATTCTTGCAGGAAGATATCCGCCCTTTGCTGGTCGCTGAAGGCCATATTGTCGTTGTCAGGAAAGTCGGGGGAGATGACGGGTCTGATCGGCGCGATGGTTGTTACATTATGCCAGTCGGGGGTTTTGCCCTGTTGGTAGTTTCTATAGAGATCGATCCATTTCTTTTTTTTATCGTACACTGTGAGACAGGCTTCGCCAAAAATCCTGACAGTATTTCCATATGCCATGGCGTGGTTCCATATGTACCCTGTTTTGTTGTATACCATGGCATCTTCCTGACGGTGCGGGTAGCTCCGGAACCATGCCCTTACATTTTTTTCCACGTAGTCGGATACGATTGCGGCGTTGCTCCACTGGTGTCCTTCGGCGCTCGATTTCCCGGAGGCGTAATAGTTGTCCATCCACCCGTATTGTGCTGCCAGGGCATGCGTATTGGGGGTGATTTGTGCGCCGAAGACGCATAGGCTGCTGTCGCCTCGGCCTTTGGGCATGTCTCCCAAGACCTGGTCATAGGTTTTATTTTCTTTGATGATGTAAACAACATGTTTGAAAACGGAAGGTTCCCC
>CAJBPC010000146.1 GCA_903957405.1 uncultured bacterium
AGGCATACATCAGTGATGCGAACAATCTTTAAATGAATTTCAGCTCTTTCACAGGTTGGAGAAGAAAAAAATATGAATCCGCCACCATAAATATCGACAGTCTCGGTATAAGGCACACAAAGAGGCATCCTGCCGCAACTGCAACATCTTTAAAGACGGCATTTCTCGGGGGATCCACGATCTGGGGTACAGGTGTGCTCGATTCTCTGACAATCCCTTCTTTTTTCAATCGTCTGGGTGCCGGCAAATATGATGCGGTCAATCTGGGCGAGGCCAGTTACAATGCATACCAGAATCATCAGTTCCTTCAAATAAGGATCATTGAAGGGTACAAACCCGACGTGATCATTTCGTATGACGGAGTGAATAACACCCCCGGTATGTTGCCAAGGCCATTTTCTCACCACAGAGAAAGTCAAATTGATGTGTTACTGAAAGGAGCGGATGCTCAGACGCAAGTGCTTTCCTATGGTGATTACTTTCTCAAGCCAACGCTGTTTTTATTGCGCAAGGCCGGTCATCGCATTTTTCACAAAGGTGATTTCCCGCATGATGCGGATAATAAATCCGTGATCCATAAACCTGCCATGAGCGATGAGGAAGCAGCGAGGTTTTTACTTGAATCATGGCTGCTGACAAAGACACTTGCGGATCAGATCAATGCCAGGTATTATTGCATCCTTCAGCCGAATGTACACGTTGGCAAACCCCGGATCGGTCACTTGACCAATCTTGCTCCTTTCTCCTATCGATACTACGACCATGTCCGCTCTCAGATCGATTCGTCATCCCGATATGCCGGATTGAAAGATGGCTTCATCGATATGACATCAGCCTTTGACAATCTAGACAATGTTTATTTCGACTTTTGCCATGTCATGCCTGCAGGTAATTTGATCATCGCGAAAAGCATATTGGAGCGCATTGAAAAAAAACCGGTTCAACGAAATTGACTTGATCCTAAATTCATTTGTCAGATAAAACCATCCGCATCACGGGCGGGTCATAGCCTCTCCAGCATTTCCACCACCTTCTCTCTTTTAAGGATCAGGTACCCCAGCCTGTCATTGCTTATCCCTTCTTTCAGCTGATAGCTGAATTCAAGCTGCTCGTCGACAATGCTCGTCTCGAAATACCGAAAACTGATATTTGGATACACCTTTAGTTCTTCGCCTATCTCGTAGAGGTGCGTGGATAGGATGAACATGGCGCGTTTGATGCGGATCAGCCCTTTTATGACGAGGCTCGAGCATTTCATGGCATCCTGGATATTCGTTCCTTTGAAAAGTTCGTCGATAAGCACAAGCCAGCGTCTCTGGTCGTTGATCTTCTCCACCGTCAGTCGAATGCGCTGTACTTCATTGAAGAAATAACTCTCCCCTTTAGCGATATTGTCAACCACATTGATGTTGCTGAGTATCCCGTCGAACATGGTGAGTCGCATTTTGGCGGCAGGGACGCCCATGCCGAGATGTGCGAGGAATACGGCCAATCCGACGGCTTTGATGAATGTGCTTTTCCCAGCCATGTTCGCCCCGGTAAGGAAGATGAAGTTGGATGCCGGATTCATGTC
>CAJBPC010000147.1 GCA_903957405.1 uncultured bacterium
ATCGCGCTGTCCGAATACCCTCACTCGACGGGATATCCGGATTGGGCCATAAATGCTCGATCAAAACAGCAGAGCGATCCAGCTTTCCGGAACCCTTACCTATGAACGATAACAGGCTCGCGCCCTGATAACTTTCAGGGATAGTAACCCCGGCCATATCCAGAATGGTTTTCGGAACGTCGATATTCAAGGCCATATCGTCTATGATCGTACGCTTTTGTATCCTGGGATCATAGATGATCAGCGGCACCCTGACCGACACATCATACATCAGCCACTTATCCGCCAGCTGCCGATCGCCCAGGAAATAACCATTATCGCCAAGCACAATGATGATGGTATTGTCTGCAATACCCTTGCGGCGCAGCTGCTCCCGGATTTTCCCGATCTCCTCGTCAATCTCGGTGATCATCCGGTAATATCCTTTCACCATTTGCTGATACTTCTCAGGTGTGTCAAACCGCCACTTCCAGCGTACCCGATTGAACCCTTCCCGCACTTCTTTGGGCAATCGCGTGAAATACTCATCCGCCGATAATAAAGGTTCGGGGATCCGCACATCCTCATACAAAATAGCGGATGATTCCTGCCAGAAATACTGCTCCTTTGAATTATCATGGCCGTGAGGAGCACTGAAAGACAGCGATAAACAAAAAGGCTTGTCCGTTGGGGCCGATCCAATAAATTCTATTGCCTGATGACCGGTATACCGGGTGAGATGAACCGTATCCCTGCCGATCTTCTTATAAAAATAACCACGCCGATCACCCCAGTTTCCTCGATCGTAAAATTCAGACGCGTCAAAATACTGAGCCGCTGAATCGATCGTCACCCCTAACTTCCCGTAAAACCCGACATGATAGCCACTCTCCTTCAAAAGTTTCGGATAGATGAGTTGCGCATACGGCTTCTGCAACACCGGCTTCTGAAACGTATATCCATGCGTTCGCTCATATAACCCGGTCAATATGGAAGCCCTGCTCGCCGCACAGATGGGCGTAGTTGAAAAAGCATTTTTGAAATACGCGCCAGACCGGGCCAATACATCCATCTGAGGCGTTTGTACGATCGTATTCCCCGCAACACCCAGCGCATCCCACCGATGATCATCGGTCAGAATAAAAATTATATTCGGCTTTGCCGGTTGTGCACATAGCACAACGGGTGAAAAAAACAGGAAAATCCAAAATATCCCGGATAAATGCATAATGAACTAATGTACGAAATACAAAGGAGATGCACTCAACGAAGCATTTGCAGTAGCGCTGTTCGATATCATTGAAACGTCCCCGATCGGATCTCTCGTGTATGGTCATCATTACCGGAACATCCCGGAATGCTCCATTTGGGAAAACCAGGCTGCTATCCAATCAGATGGGGTATGTGCTTCGATATGAGCACCAGTTTTTCAGACCGGATGTTTGCTTGTGATGGATGGCATTAAAGCAGCTAAAATGCATTTGATCCGTTAAACCTGAATACATGATGGATCTTGAATCCATACAAGAAACCATTAAAGCGCTACAGCCTGATTTGGAGCGTAAATATCACATTCACTCAATCGGACGCTTTGGCTCAGTTGTACGAAACGATTTTTCAAATGCCAGCGATGTAGACATCATTGTAGATTTCCATCAGCCTATCGGCATTGATTTCATAGAATTAGCTGATTTTCTCGAAGTTGCATTAAACCGGCTGGTAGACCTTGTTTCGCGAAAAGGAATAAAGCCAACATATTTTGCCGAAATAGAACCTGAAATTGTTTACGTCTAAACGAAATCCGCAGCTACTGGTGGAGGACATGAGCGGCAGCTTCTTGCAGTGCCGGTTGGCTTGGTGCTTTCGCGCCGACCTGCTGACCACATCTTTTGAGATCTCATCCAGTATCTGTGAAAGAACCGGCTGTCTTAAGAATTTTTTACCTTTAAGCAATGGCCTTGGTTTTTGTTGAGGAACTCAAACTTAACCAAAATAGGCGGTTCTTCGGAACCGCCTTACTTATGCATGTTTTTTACTTTAGTCGGACAATTGTATAAAATATGAAGAACCCGCATTAATGAAACCATAGAGGAAGTCGTTCACTTACTCCATTTAACAATATAATGTACTTTCAACAGGATAAACTAAAGGTGAAAATATGATCCATATGAAATACGTATTTTTTATACTTATTTTTTTATGCACTGAAGCGGTGTGTCAAACTGAAGGCAAGAACAAGGATGAAGTCTACCGGCCAAGGATACATTTTTCGCCCAAAAAGTTCTGGGTGAACGATCCAAATGGAATG
>CAJBPC010000148.1 GCA_903957405.1 uncultured bacterium
CCTTGCGGCACGCCCCATCCCCACTGCAACGGCGGCCGGTGTTGCCAATCCCATCGCACAAGGACATGCGATGACCAAAACGGCGATGCTGCGCATCAATCCTTCGGTGAAGTCGTTCAAGAAAAACCAGTTGGCCAGCAAGGTGACCAATGCGATGCCTATGACAGCGGGTACGAACACTGCGCTGATCCGGTCTGCGAGCAGTTGTACTGGAGGCTTTTCACCCTGCGCTTTCCGCACCAGACGAAGGATGCCGGACAACACGGTATCGTCTCCAACGGCCGTGACCTGCGCTCTGACGGTTCCGGATTCGAGGATGCTCCCACCGATGAGGGTGTCTTTCTGCTGCCTGTGCACGGGCATGCTTTCGCCGCTGATGATTGCCTCATTCACATGTGCCTCACCCCAAAGGATCTTACTGTCTATCGGCACCTGTTCGCCACTGCGGATCAGGACCAGGTCACCCACTTTCAACTGGGTGTTTTCCAGCGGGAAAATGACCTCCTGGTGCTGGTCGTCGAATGCGATCATGTTGGCCATCACCTTTTGCGACTTCAGCAAATCCTTCATTGCCCTTTGGGTGGAGGCCAGGGAAAAATCTTCCAGGTAGTAACCGAGGAATACAAGTGTGATGATGGTGGCAGCGGTTTCGTAGAACATGTATTTTTCGCCTAATCCGAAAACGGTGCCGGTAAGGCTGTAAACGAATGCGGCTGTCGCGCCCAGTGCAATGAGCACATTCATATTGGGGATGCCATTCCGGAGGCTGTTGATGGCACTTTTTCCGAAGAAAGACATGCCTATGGCATATACGGGAAGGCAGATGGCCAATTGTATCCACGGCTCCATCAGGAAATGCATTTGCTCCGGCAGCCAGCGGTGAAGCAGGTGGAGAGCCATCAGAGAGGCCGTGAACGGCAAGGTGAATAGAAACCTGTTCAAGTGGTTTGACAGAAAAGGTCGTTTCACCAGGCCGGCGGCTTCCGATTGAGAGACCACATGGTATCCTAGTGATTCGATGCCTTCTTTCAATTTTTCGGTATTGCCCTCTTCAATCAGTTCAAAGTGTACATCCCCGTCAATCGGATTGACCTTTATGTTTTTCAGACCTTCCTTTTGCAGATATTTATTGATGGTCAGTGCGCAGTTGGCACAGGTCATGCCTTCGACTTTCCATTGTATGGTTTCCATGGCTCAAATTTACCAAAGGACTGCCATAAGTGTTTCTTTGGTTTTTCAACATCTATGCAGCATGGATCATAAACACGGAATACCGATATCTTTGTGCTTAATTGATATGGAATGGACATTCTCATTGGATGATATTGACGCCGTAGGGCTAGATTGGTGGAAGGTTGTGGGTGACCGCAAGGTCTTTGCCTTTCATGGATCTATGGGTGCGGGAAAAACAACTTTCATCCAGCATTTATGTCGTCTTGCGGGTGTGCGGGAAACGCTTGGCAGTCCGACTTTCTCTTTGGTGAATGAATACCATCCTGCAGGCAGGGGCGACCGAGTCATTTGGCATATGGATTTATACAGGCTGCGGGATGAGGCGGAGGCGATAGAAGCGGGCATGGAGGAGTATCTTTATACGGGTGATATCTGTATGGTGGAGTGGCCTGCGCGCGCGCCTGGCATATTCCCGACTGATACGGTGCATGTACATATAGAGGCATTGAATGAGGGCCTCCGCAGGGTGCGTATGCGGATGGAGGAGGACAAACCATAACTTACGAATCAATCAGGAGAAAATGTCTACCGGCAAGCCATACATCAGTACGTCATTCAGTTATGAAACGATGGAAGAGACCCTGGACGTCCCTCCGCAATCGACTTCCCTGTTCATTGGCATTCCCAAGGAGGAGGCCTTCCAGGAGAACCGCATTGCAATCAGTCCGGAGGCGGCGGCGGTGCTGGTCAGTAACGGACACCGGGTGGTGGTGGAGCACAAGGCCGGTGAAGGGGCGCATTTTTCGGATAAGGATTACAGTGAGGCCGGAGCAAAGATCGCCTATGACAAGAAGGAGATCTTCAACTGCGACCTGCTGATCAAATCAGCCCCTGTGAGTGATCTGGAACTCGAGCTGTTGAAGCCGAATCAGACGATCATATCTCCGATCCACTTACCTGTGATGCGCCAGCATATCCTGGAGCGGATGATGGAGAAGCGGATCACAGCACTTTCCTTTGAGAACCTCAAGGATGACTCTGGCCATAACCCGATCGTGCGGAGCATGAGTGAAATCGCCGGCAGCGCCGTGATGCTCATCGCCAGTCAGTATCTCGGCAGCACATCGACAGGCAGGGGTGTTTTGCTCGGAGGTATCTCAGGAATTCCTCCGACGAAGGTCATCATCATTGGCGCCGGTATCGTCGGGGAATATGCAGCCCGAACGGCACTGGCCGTTGGTGCCAGCGTGAAGATCTTCGACAATAACGTGTACAAGCTCAAGCGGTTGCAGAACAACGTGGGTGCCCGGTTATGGACATCCGTCATCGAGCCCAAGATCCTGGCAAAGCAGCTGAAGACCTGCGATGTGGCTGTCGGGGCGTTGTCATCTGCCGGAGGGCGTACGCCGATCGTAGTGACCGAGGAGATGGTCTCCGTCATGCGACGGGGTAGCGTGATCGTGGATGTCAGCATCGATGGCGGTGGGTGTTTCGAGACTTCAGAAGTGACCAGTCATGAGCAGCCCGTGATCGTCAAATATGGTGTACAGCACTATTGCGTACCGAACATCCCTTCAGGATTCGCTCGTACCGCATCACAGGCCATCAGCAATGTACTCATGCCCTTGCTGCTTGAAATCGGCGATGAAGGGGGACTGGAGAAACTTGTCTGGCATAAGTTCAATATCCGCGCAGGAATCTACATGTTCAAGGGCGCCCTCACGAATATCCACCTCAGCCAGCGTTTCCAACTCAAATACACCGACCTGAATTTGCTCATCGCAAGTCAACGATGAGGGGGTGATGTCTTAGTATTTTCGGAATCCGAAGCGGATATTTCAACGAAACCGCTGGATGATTGCAGTTGACAGCATTATAGTTTTTTCCATTCTTCCGGCCGGAGGATCTCATCGCAGAAGTCATACTCCACATCATAGTTGCTGCTGATGACCACCAGTCTATCTGCCGTGTGGGATTCCATGAGTTTGCGGTATAGTGTTATGCCGGTCTTGTCTAGGTTGGTACAAGGTTCGTCGAGCAGCAGGATGCTGGTATCTGAAAAGATGGCTTGCGCCAGTTTGAGGCGTTGTTTCATGCCGCTGCTGTAGTATCTGATCTGTTTTCCTGCGGCGGCTGCAAGGCCGGTTGCTTCAAGGATATCCGGCACTTTGAGCTCATCAATGAATGGTTTGAATGATGCATGGAATTGAAGGAACTCCTGTCCTGTCATTTCTTCTATAAGTTCGAGGTATGGTGCGCAGAACGAAAGGTTTTTGAATATCGAATCCGGGTCGATGGTTTTGCCATCATTCTTAGCGTCCACGAGGCCTTCGCTTGGCCTCAGGATACCACCGATCACCTGGAGGAGTGTTGATTTTCCGGAACCGTTTGGTCCGGTGATAGCGAATTTTCGGGAAGAGGATAGCTCCATATCCAGGTGTCTGAAGATCCACTCCCTGTTGAAGCGTTTTCCTGCATCAATCAGAGAGATCCTCATCGAGGCTGTTTTTTGAGAAGCGTTTAATGATTCCCCTGCCGCTTTCCCTTATGAAAGTCACGATCTCGTCGCGTTCATCTGTTACCGGAAATTCCTCTTCTATGTACTGTATCGCCTGGGTGGTGTTCATGCCCTTGTTATAGATATGCCGGTAGATGTCCATGATGTGATTGACCTTATCTACGGTGAATCCTCTTCGTTTGAGTCCGACGGAGTTCACACCGGCATAGCTGAGCGGCTGCCTGCCTGCCTTGATGTATGGAGGCACATCCTTGCGCACCAGCGATCCTCCGGCGACGAATGAGTGCTGGCCGATATTCACGAACTGATGTACCGCGCACATGCCTGCAAGGATGGCGTGATCCCCGATGGTCACATGTCCCGCCACCTGTGTGTTATTGCTCAGGATGCAGTAGTCCCCGATGATGCAGTCGTGAGCAATATGGGTATAGGCCATGATCAGGCAGTTCTTTCCGACCACGGTTTTTCTCCTGTCGCCGGTTCCCCTGTGAATGGTCACGAATTCCCGGATCGTGGTATTGTCGCCGATTTCCACGGTCGTGTCTTCACCCTCGAATTTCAGGTCCTGCGGGATGGCACAGAGCACAGCACCCGGGAATACCCTGCAATTTTTCCCGATTCTAGCACCTTCCATGATGGTGACGTTGCTGCCGATCCAGGTGCCTTCACCGATCTCGACATTCTGGTGAATCACCGTGAACGGGTCGACTTTCACATTGGGTGCCAGCTTTGCGTTGGGATGGATATATGTGTGTGGATGGATCATGTTGCCGGTTATTTATTAAACATCCCTTCTCAGGCATCCTGTTATTAAAAAATGGTTTCAGTTAACGTGTTGAAGGTGCGGTATGTGAACGGTAAAACCGGAATTATAAATAAACCTAACCATCAGCCTCTTTTTACGAGCTGTGCCATGAGTGTCGCCTCTGTCGCCACTTTATTGCCGATGTACACCATGCCGTGCATTTCACATAACCCGCGACGAATAGGCCCGACAAGCTCCATTTTCAGCAGCATGGTATCACCCGGAACCACTTTGTGTTTGAACTTGCAATTATCGATCTTCACGAAGTAGGTGTCGTATTCGCCGGGCGGCAGTGTATTGATTGCCAGGATGCCGCCTGTCTGAGCCAATGCTTCTATCTGGAGCACACCGGGCATGACCGGGTTGCCTGGGAAATGCCCGGCGAAGAATGGTTCATTGAACGTGACGTTCTTGAGTCCAACGATGTGCGTGTCTGTCAGTTCGATGATTTTGTCGACCAACAGGAAAGGATAGCGGTGTGGCAGTTTCTTTTCGATCTGCTGTGTCGTCATCACCGGCGGCTGGCTCGGGTCATAAACAGGAACATCTTTCACATGCTTGTTCTTCCGGATGTATTGTTTCACCATTTTTGCGAACTCCACGTTCGATTGGTGTCCGGGGCGGTTTGCGATGATGTGAGCCTTGATGGGATATCCTATTAGGGCGAGATCTCCGACGACATCGAGGAGCTTGTGCCTAGCAGGCTCATTTGGGAATCGAAGCTCCAGGTTATTAAGGTATCCTTCTGTTTTCACTTCAATCTTGTCCTTTCGGAAAGCTTTTGCGAGCCTCGCCATCTCTTCTGCAGTGACGGGTTTATCGACCACCACGATGGCGTTGTTGATATCTCCACCTTTGATGAGGTTATGTTCCAGCAGGGCTTCCAGCTCGTGGAGGAAGCAGAAAGTCCGGCAGGGAGCGATCTCCGATTTGAAATCCCTGATGCTTTTGAGTCCCGCATGTTGTGTTCCCAACACGGGGCTGTTGAAATCTATAAGTGTCGTGATTTTATATTCCGTGGCAGGCATTGCGACCAATTCCACCCGTTTCTCTTCGTTGTGGTAGGTTATGTTGGTGTCGATGGTGTACCAATTTTTTGCAGCGTCTTGTTCTTGCACACCGGTTTCCTCGATGATCTCCACAAATGGCTGGGAGCTTCCGTCTATGATGGGGATTTCGGGACCATTGATTTCGATGAGGCAATTATCCACACCCATTCCGACAAGGGCGGCCATGACGTGTTCAATGGTGCTCACCTTTGCCCCATTGTCCTCGATGGTTGTACCCCTTGAGGTATCGGTCACAAGGTCGCAATCGGCCTTCACGGTCGGCTGCCCCGGAAGGTCGATCCGTTTGAACTGTATGCCAAAGCCGGGATTCGCCGGATTCAGTGTCATGTCCACGTTGATGCCGGTGTGCAATCCGGTTCCGGATATGCTGATCGGGGTCTTTATTGTATGCTGCAGGTCTGGATTGAATCCTGGCTTCATAGCCTTATGGAATTTTAGTTTGCAAAGATATCTTTTTTCCCTGCTTTTGTATGGGATCGGTCTATCGTATGCAACATGTTTGTGAAGTGGTCGGAAAATTTCCCGCAGTTTGGCCAGCGATTCCTATGATTTCTTCATTATACCCGTTCCGCCATGAACTGATGCACGAGCTTTTCCAGCTCCTGAATTCTTTTTTCCATTTCGGGGAGGTTCCTGTTGACGGCTTGTGCGCGCAACGCGGAAGTATATTCATACGCGGGGGTGCCTGTGACGGCGGAATTAGGCGTCTTGATGGATTTGCTGACGCCGCTCTGTGCGTTGATGCGGCTTCCGTCTGCAATGGTGATATGGCCTACGATACCCGCTTGCCCGCCTATCTGCACATGATTGCCGAGCTTGGTGCTGCCGCTGATGCCTGACTGCGCGGCAATCACCGTGTGCATGCCCACTTCCACGTTATGGGCAATTTGAATGAGGTTATCGAGTTTGGCACCAGAGCGGATAAGTGTTGATCCCATGGTTGCCCTGTCGATGCAGGCATTGGCGCCGATCTCGACATGATCTTCCACCACCACATTCCCTATCTGCGGGACTTTCCTGTAAGTGCCGTCTGCCTGTGGGGCAAATCCGAACCCGTCGCTGCCGATGACAGATCCGGCATGTACGACCACATGGCTTCCAATGATGCAATCGTGGCATATTTTAACACCGGGTTGGATGACGCTGTACGCGCCGATGGTTGCATTTTGGCCGACATATGCCTGCGGATGGATCTTAGCGTGGTCTCCAATGACGGCATTGTCGCCAATATAAGCGAAAGCACCTATGTACACGCTTTCACCGATCCGGGCGGTTTTAGAGATGTAGGAAGGTTGTTCGATTCCGGTAAGTTGTTGTGCGACCATTTTTTGATAGGCTGCCATGAGTCGGGCAAATGCGCTGTAGGCATCAGGTACTCGAATCAAAGCTCCGCGAATCTCTCCTTTTATTTGCTGCCCTTCATTGATGATGATCACTGAAGCATCCGTCGTGTAGAGGTATTCCTCGTATTTTGGGTTGGCGAGGAAAGCCAATTGTCCTGAAACGGCCTCCTCGATCTTTGCGAAGGAGCTGACAGATGCGGAACTATCCCCCTCCACATTTCCGTTTACAATGGCTGCGATCTGGGCGACGCTGAATTTCATATTGTGGTAGTTGACTTTGGAAATCGGTTATCAATCTGTCATAATCCCGGCTCATCTTTTGCAATATTATCAAAAACCGACATCTAATCACAATAGACAACCGGTTTGCAATTTTAGTTGCCCGGATAAAAACAAATGTAGAATTTTTTCACAGGCTGTGCGAGTGCGTTGTGGATCAGGGCGTTGTCGACCTGTGAAATATCCTTGACGGTACCGTCCCGGAAAAGGATATTTATCCTTTCGTCATCGGGATTGTACAGGCTGTTCTGCGCCTCGCCGGTGAAGGCCAGAAATGAAACATCTTCCGGACCGATCTGTAGGGCATTCATGAGTTCCTGTCTTTTTTCTTTCACGGTTTCTTCAGATACCGGTTCGTTTTGGAGCCTCAGCTTGAAGAGGACGCGGTTGAGGATCGCCTGACACAGGATGGAGAGTATCTTATCTGGATGTCTGCTCCATCGTTTGATGGCGGTTATCACATCCGTATCGTCCAACTGACAGAAAAGCGCCAGGTGCCGTCCGATGTCGCCTTCGAGATCATGGAATAGAAAGCTGCCGAGGATGTCATCGGTCACGACCGCATCATCCCCGTGCTGTTTCAGCCATCTGGCCCGCTCAAAGATCTTTACCAGCATTTTTTCCGCACTGATCACGGTCTTGTGCAGGTAAACCTGCCAATACATCAGTCGCCTTGACACCAGGAATTTTTCTATCGAATAGATGGCTTTCTCTTCCACCATCAGTGAACCCTCATGGACGGTCAGCATCTTTAGGATCCTGTCGTATCCGATGGTTCCTTCAATGACGCCTGTGAAGAAGCTGTCACGCGCCAGATAGTCCATTCGGTCCACATCCAATTGTCCGCTGATGAGTTGGTGCAGGAATTTCTTGGGATATATGCCCTTGAAGACCGCGATCGCCATGTCGAGCTTCCCTCCAAAAGTCGCGTTGAGTTCCTGCATGATCATCAGAGAGATGTCTTCGTGATGCACATGCCGGATGACGACACTTTCCAGTGCATGGGAGAAAGGCCCGTGCCCTATGTCATGGAGAAGGATTGCGATCTTAGCGGCCTGTTCCTCTTCCGAGGTGACATCCACGCCCTTGCCCCTGAGTTCCTGAAGGGCCAGGGTCATTAGGTGATAAGCGCCCAGCGAATGGTGAAGGCGGGAGTGCATCGCACCCGGATAGACCAGGTGTGACAATGCCATTTGGTTGATCCTTCGGAGACGCTGGTACCAGGGATGTGATATGATCTGGAAAATGAGCGGATCATCAAAGGTGATGAAACCGTGGACGGGGTCGTTGATGATCTTTCTAAAAGGCATTTCGGTTGTTTGGTCAAATAAAGTGCGAAGTTTGTAAAGGTACGTTGCCGCAAGGGTTTTAGGCAAGTCAGTCATTTTCCCTGGAAGTCAATCAACAAATCTGCAATATGTCACTGGCGAAGATCCTTTGGGTGGATGACGAGATGGAGAGCCTTCAGTCGCACCGCCTTTTCCTGGAGAATAAGGGGTATGAAGTGCATACGCTCACCAACGGATTCGATGCGGTCGATTTTGTGCGTGCAAATCTTGTGGATGTCGTCCTGCTGGATGAGACGATGCCGGGGATGACAGGATTGGAAACCCTGGCACGGATCAAGGAAGTCGACCGGCATATTCCGGTGGTTTTAATTACCAAGAACGAGACCGAGAACCTCATGGATGAAGCCATCGGTTCGCAGATCAGTGATTACCTTATCAAGCCGGTCAATCCCAGCCAAGTGCTGCTGAGCCTTAAGAAGATCATAGATAATAAGCGGCTCGTGGCAGAACGGACGACCACCGTCTACCAACAACAGTTTCGCAGCTTGTTCACCGCTTTGAACAGCGACCCCGACCATCAACAGTGGATGGAGATCTACCAGAAGCTGTGTTACTGGGAGTTGGAGATGGAGAAGAGCGACAGTCCGGAGATGCAGGAAGTGCATCAGTCCCAAAAACACGAGGCCAACGCCGAATTCTTCCGGTTCGTCTCGAAACATTACCTTGACTGGGTCTCACCCAAGACTAAGTCGGCCCCTGTGATGAGCCATACGCTCTTTCGCAGCAAAGTACTGCCCTTCATTCAAAAGGGTGAGCCATTGGTCTGGCTGCTGATAGACAACCTCCGGTACGACCAGTGGAAGGCCATCGAGCCCGTCTTTGCCGAGACCTTCCGCATCCAGACGGAGGATACTTTCTACAGCATACTGCCCACAGCGACTCAATACACACGGAATGCCATCTTCGCAGGGCTTTTGCCTGTTGATATTGAAAAGCAATTTCCGGCGCAGTGGCGCAATGACGAAGATGAGGGGGGCAAGAACCTTTCAGAGGAGGAATTCTTGCGCGCGCAATTAAAAAGGCTGGGAAGGAATGATATAAGGCTTTCATACAACAAGATCGTTTCCAACCAGGAGGCCTTAAAGCTGTCGGAAAATGCCCACAACCTGCTGAATTTCGACCTGTCCGTCATCGTCTATAATTTTGTTGATATGCTCAGCCATGCCCGGACGGAGATGGAAGTCCTCAAGGAACTTGCGAGCGACGAGGGCAGCTACCGGAGCCTCACGAAAAGCTGGTTCATACATTCACCGCTTTATCAGGCCCTCAAGAAAATCGCAGAGAAGAAGATCAGTATTGTCTTATGCACCGACCATGGAAGTGTGCAGGTGAAGACCCCCGTGAAAGTCATCGGTGATCGTCAGACCTCATCCAATCTCCGCTATAAACACGGCCGAAACCTTAGCTATGAAGCCCGGGACGTGCTCGCGTTCAGGGATCCCAGACAAGCCGGACTTCCCATGCCGTCGGTCAATTCCTCGTACATCTTTGCCCGGGAGGATCGATTCCTGTGTTACCCGAACAATTACAGCCATTATGCGAATTATTACCGGAACTCGTTCCAGCATGGTGGCGTTTCATTGGAAGAGATGATCGTGCCTGTGGTGAGGATGGTGTCGAAGTAGCAGAAACCTACCCAATTTTAGAGATGCAGCACCACTGTCTGGCATTCTGGATTGCTGCGCATGCGTTTGCGGGAACAGAATCGCCAATCGGTTATCGTATACGTATTCCCTAGACACCTTTCCGATCCAAAGATTCCACATTTCATTCAACTTTTGGGGTGAAAACCTGTATACTATTCGTTTAAAGAATCAATTATGCGCTATACGCATAATTTTAATTCGTATAGTGCATAGTTGATTGCCCGTTCAGTTGAATATTCAGTGTGAGGGATTTCCGATCCAAAGGTTTACCATGGCAGCACCCTGGCTTTTCCTGCTGGTATAGACACTATCTCCGGCCACTGCGATGATTTCTCCGTCGCTGCCAAGATCCCAGAGTTTGCCGCGAAGGGGGACGATCATCCCGTACTGTGCGGTTGTTTGTTTGATCCTTGATGGGATGGTGTATTTCAGCCAGGCATCCCGGAGGGTGATGCGTCCGCTGTCGGATCGGAAGGCATCCTCTGGTATGGGAAATCCGCTGTATCCGGTCCATGGGTGGTCCATATTGTTATTTCCGGAAGTGAATGATGGGACAAGGATGAGTTGTGGATCATGGTTTTTCATTGAGGTATAGCTTTCCGGGAACCATGCATCGCTGCAGACGAGTACGGAGGTCTTGCCGGAGGGGAGGTTGAATACGGGATTTTGGTTGGATGGGGCTTTTGCGACGAAGGGTTTTTCCTCTGCCGTGGGAAAGGATTTGTGGACGAGTGCAGGCTGGATGCTGCCATCGGCGTTGAAGACGGCCGATACGTTGTGAAGTGGACCCATCCTGATGCGTATCCTGCCATTTTCGATCACCGGATTGGGCAGAAGGATCGACCCTCCTACGATGCTCACTCCGTATTTTTTTGACAGATCGCCGAAGACATCCTGATAGATTCGGGCCATGCTGACCCCTTTGCTGGAGAATAGGCTATGCAGGAGTTTGTCCTCTGCCTCGTCCGGTGCCGTGAACCAGTCGCGCAAGTACATGAAGAAGTTCGAACCGATATAGGTTGTCATGGCCTTTTTGATGGATGCGGCTTCATAGATGGTATTCTTTTCACCTTCAATCAGGAGCCAGGTGCCGATGTATTCGGGGAATACGACGGTTGTCTTTTGCGTCAGCCATCCTTTCAGTGCTGCCGCCTGCATGTATCCGTCAAGTTTGTTGAGGAAATGTTGTTTGGATGCATAGTCTATCGGCATCATATAGGGGCTGATGCCCAGGATGCTCCCATTTCCCGTATTGGCATGGATGTCGAATGTCGTGTCAAGATGGAGGTGGATATCCACCGGGAGACGTTTTCTACCATAACCCGCCCATGAGAAGTAAACGGCGAGGATGACTGCCAATGTCACGGAAAATATCCTGAATCCTTTTTGCATGGAGTTGTTTGTGCGGTTAAAGTCAATACCGAGGTCAGAGAGAATTCCTCAAGTTAAGTGCAAAAGGCACTTCCGTCTGTTTTTGTTCATGGTTCAGGATCATTTTTGCGGCTAATTCGCCCATTGCCCTGAAATCCGTCGATATGGTCGTGATGCCATCGAGGATGAATCTTTTCCAGGGGGTTTCGTTATAGGATATGATGCCGATGTCTTGCCCGAGTGACAGATCTGAGGACTGCACTTTCTCCAGTAGCGTTATCAGGTCGTCTTCCATGAGGTTGATATAAGCCTCGCCTTGTCGGATCTGCACGGAGGAGATATCATCCAAAATGCATTGGTTGAAGGCGTATTCGCTGCAGAATTTCTCGAAGCCGAAGCGTATCTCATCCGGGAAATAGC
>CAJBPC010000149.1 GCA_903957405.1 uncultured bacterium
GATCAATATATCGAAGCCCTTCTGACCATCGGAAGGGCTTTTTCATTTCCCCATCCGAAAGGCAATCGTCACCCTGGACAGTACTCCCAAGGGATCAACAGACATTCCGAAAACATGATAGCGACAGACAAGGCTCCGGCCGGACTTGTTGCAGCGCTGTTTTGTCTATCGGTTCAATAGACTTTTAAGGCATCATTACATTAAAAACAAAACCATGAGCGCATTACATTTCGAAACACTTCAGCTGCATGCAGGTCAGGAGATCGACCCCGTCACAAAATCAAGAGCCGTACCCTTGTACCAAACGACATCCTACGGATTCGACAACGCAGAGCACGCAGCCAACCTCTTCGGCCTTCGCCAGTTCGGTAACATCTACACCAGAATCATGAACCCCACAACGGATGTGTTTGAAAAGCGCATCGCGGCGCTGGAAGGCGGCGTGGCGGCACTGGCAACAGGCTCCGGACAGGCGGCACAGTTCATCGCATTGAACAATATCCTGCAGGCAGGCGATAATTTCGTCACGACATCATACCTGTATGGAGGCACCTACAACCAGTTTAAAGTGGCATTTAAAAGGCTTGGCATCGATGCGAGATTCGCAGAAGGCGATAACGCGGAAAGCTTCCGCCCCCTGATCGATGACAACACCAAAGCCATCTACCTAGAGACGATCGGAAACCCAAGGCTCAACGTTCCGGACTTCGAAAAATTCGCAGCACTGGCGAAGGAATACGACCTGCCCCTGATCGTTGACAATACATTCGGTGCAGGCGGCTATCTGGCGAGGCCCCTGGAGCTCGGTGCCAACATCGTCGTGGAATCCGCAACCAAGTGGATCGGTGGTCATGGCACATCAATAGGCGGCGTGATCGTCGATGGCGGGAACTTCAACTGGGGGAATGGCAAATTCCCTCAGTTCACAGAGGCTTCAGAAGGATATCACGGATTGAAATTCTGGGATGTATTCGGCTTTAACAATCCACTTGGACTGCCGAACATCGCCTTCATCATCCGTGCAAGGGTCGAAGGGCTCCGCGATTTCGGTCCGGCCATCAGTCCATTCAACTCATTCATGCTCCTGCAGGGATTGGAGACCTTATCGCTCAGGGTCGAGAGGCATGTACAAAACACCCTGGCGCTTGCCCAATGGCTCGAAACCCATCCGCAGGTAGAGTTCGTATGGTATCCGGGGCTACCATCCAGCCCATACCATGAGCTGGCGAAGAAATACCTCACCAAAGGATCCGGCGGTGTGCTGCAATTCGGCATCCGTGGCGGAAAAGAAAAAGCTGCGGCGTTCATCAACGAGCTGAAACTGGCATCACACCTCGCCAATGTCGGTGATGCGAAGACGCTCGTCATCAATCCGGCGACCACCACCCATGAGCAGTTGTCGGAAACCGAACAGGCCGCCTCGGGTGTGTTGCCGAACCAGATACGCGTGAGTGTAGGCATCGAACACATCGAAGACATAAAAGCGGATTTCACGCAGGCTTTCGAAAAAGTGTCCTGATGCCGGAATGACAAACTAACGTTGACATGCACCCGAAGATATTCGAATATTCAAGGCCATTCACCCTGGAGTCGGGAATCACGATCCCCGGCTTCAGACTGGCCTATACCATCCATGGAACGATCAGTGTGGATGGGGACAATGTGATATGGATTTTCCACGCCCTCACCGCCAACAGCGACCCGATGGAATGGTGGTCAGGAATCGTGGGTATCGGGAAGCTGTTCGATCCCGGGAAACACTGTATAGTTTGTGTCAACATGCCGGGCAGCTGCTACGGAAGCACCGGTCCGCTGGATACCGACCCAACGACACAAAAGCCATATTACAGAGACTTCCCCTTTTTCACACCCCGCGACATGGCCAGATCATTCACCCTGCTGAGGGCGGCACTTGGCATCGACAAAATACTCATCGGCATCGGCGGATCGATGGGTGGACAAGTCCTCCTCGAATGGGCCACACAGGAGCCAGAGCGGTTCGCAGGGATCATACCCATCGCCACCAACGCCTTCTATTCGCCCTGGGGAAAAGCCTTTAACGCATCACAAAGGATGTGCATCGAAGCGGATCCGACATGGAAAGAGAACCGCCCGGATGCAGGACTCAACGGCATGAAAGTGGCAAGATCCGTCGCACTGCTGAGCTACCGGCACTATCGCACCTACGCCGCCACGCAACAGGATGATCCCGAAAGACTGGAAGATTTCCGCAGTGAATCATACCAGCGGTATCAGGGAGAAAAACTGGCGGC
>CAJBPC010000150.1 GCA_903957405.1 uncultured bacterium
TACTGGTTATTCCCCGCTCTTGCGGTGTTTATTTACATCGCAGGTCCGCTGGTGCATATCGAGCAATGGCCAAAGGCATTGCGCATCAATGTGTACTCCATCCTGATCGGATTGTTCATCGCAAAGTTCATCGCGGCCGCTTTTTTCGTTGCGGATGATATTCGGAGGGCGGTGCATTTCACGGGAGGCAAGCTGTTTTACCGGTTCATCCAGAACGAATCCTTCCCCACAGCACCGATCAATCGTTCCGTTTTCCTCAGCTGGCTGGGGTTCACGGTGGGGGGCGGCGTCTTCGGAAGCCTGTTGTGGGGGTTTGGGAATAAATATAACTACAAGACCGTGCGTGTGAAACTATCATTCCCCAAGCTGCCGGAAGCCTTCAGGGGAATGCGCATCGTGCACATTTCCGATATCCATTCGGGGAGCTTCACCGACAAGAAGGCCGTTGAGCTCGGCGTGCAGCGCATACTCGATCTTGCGCCCGACATGATCTGCTTCACCGGCGACCTCGTCAACGACCACGCCGATGAGATGAAAGACTACAAGGATGTCTTCGCCAAGCTCACCGCCCCGATGGGCGTCTACAGCTGCCTCGGCAACCATGACTACGGCGACTACCGGTTATGGTCAAACGCAGCAGAAAAGATCGCCAACCTGGAAAATCTGAAGGGCATCCATAGGGAGATGGGCTGGAAGCTGCTCTTGAATGAACACAGCGTGATCGAACGCGCCGGACAACGCATTGCCATCCTTGGCATCGAGAACTGGGGTGCGAAAGCGAATTTTGCGAAATACGGCCGGATGGAGGACGCCCATAGGGATACAGAGGCATTCCCTTTCAAGATACTGCTCAGCCATGACCCCAGCCACTGGGAGGCACAGGTGCTCAGGGATTACACTGACGTCGACCTCATGCTTAGCGGACACACCCATGGCATGCAGTTCGGAGTGGAGATCCCGGGTTTTCGCTGGAGCCCAGTGCAATACGTCTACGCACAATGGGCGGGCCTGTACCAGAAAGCACACCAGCACCTTTATGTGAACAGGGGTTTCGGATTTATCGGGTATCCGGGAAGGGTGGGCATCCTTCCGGAGATCACGCTGATCGAACTTACCTGAATGCTATGGAATTCAAATGGCTGGGCAAGCATGGGGTCAGCGATGTTTAACATCGAATTTGCGTTACATGTTTTTTTTAATTCATTATCTTAGACCTCAAATAAAGTATATATGAACAAGAGTATCTTTTTCACATTGATATGCCTCGTGTGCATGTCTTTTGCGCAGGCACAGGGCAGTTTCAAGATCGGCGCGCGCGTGGGTTCCACGTTGTACAAGATAGACGGGCAGTCGTTCAAGAGCGGATTCAATTTCGGATACCATCTGGGCGGGGCGATGGAGATCATGTTCAGCAAAAAATTCGGTATCCAGCCAGAAGTGCTGTTCAATCACAGCACGACCAAGACCGGCGATAATCTGCAGGATCTGGTATCCGGCTTGACCCTCTCCACTGCCACAGACCTGAACTACCTGAGCATTCCCATTCTATTCAATATAAAGCCGTCAGGCGGGCCGCTTTCCCTTTTACTCGGGCCACAATTCGGCATTTTGATGAACAATGGTTCGACCCTTGTGCAGAACGGTGGTGACGCTTTCAAGAAAGGCGATCTGTCCATCCTCGGTGGGGTGCAGTTGAATCTCGCGGCTTTCCGCATCTACGGACGATATGGGGTTGGGTTGAGTAATCTGAATGACATCACCGACCAGCAGAAATGGAGGAGTCAGATGGTCCAGCTCGGCATTGGCCTGATGTTCTGATGCCTTTCATGCGCAATGCATGCCGTCAAAATGCATGAAAGCCATGGGATCATCCGGTTGATTGCAATCTTTTCCGGAAATCCTGTTCCTTTCCACTTTATATGACAAATTGTCTTGAGGGACGCACAATATGTGTGTCCCTTTTTCGTGAAATACGCATACTGTTTCCCCTGGTCATGTGTGGGAATCAATGCTAGCCGTTTAATCCGCTTTCCCTTTCTTTTTCAGCGACCAGTCGGATCGTTTTGGGTTTTGTTGGCATTAATCTTGCCTTATGTCGGAAGTGATTTTTTTTCTTGGCTTCGGCCTTTTTTTGTGACAAGATGACGTTAATCCGAGAATAATGTTCAATACTCCGGGATTTATGATGACAGATGAGGATATGGATTTCATGCCGATCATTTCGCTGAATGACGGCGAGGGGGATGGCCCGGATGAGCTTGCGATTCCAGATGAGCTTCCGATCCTCCCGTTGCGCAATACGGTATTGTTCCCCGGTGTGGTGATACCCATTACCGTCGGACGGGATAAGTCGATCAAGGCGGTGAATGAGGCCTACAAGACAGACAAGCTCGTTGGCGTACTTGCCCAGAAGGACAGCAATGTGGAGGATCCTTCGATCCGGGATCTGGTGAATGTCGGAACGGTGGCCAGGGTCATCAAGCTGATCAAGATGCCGGATGGCGGAACGACCGTCATCATTCAGGGCAAGAAGCGCTTCGAGCTTAAAGAGGTCATTGCAGAGGATCCCTATTTCAGGGCCCGGATAGGGTTGTTGGAAGACACGATGCTGCAGAACGACCAGCAGTTCGAGGCAACGGTGAGTTCGATCAAAGACCTGGCGGGTCAGATCATACAGTTGTCTCCCAACATTCCGACGGAAGCCAGCATCATCCTTAGGAACATCGAGAATCCGTCATTCCTGATACATTTTGTCAGCAGCAACCTCAACAGCGATCTTTTCGAGAAGCAACAGTTGCTGGAGATGAATGATATCAAGGCGCGTTCGGAGACTTTGCTGCATTTGTTGCAGAAGGAGTTGCAGTTCGCGGAGCTCAAGAACAAAGTAACGACCAAGACCAAGACCGAACTCGACAAGCAGCAGCGGGATTATTTCCTGCAGCAGCAACTCAAGAGCATCCGGGAGGAATTGGGTGGCGACAGCAATGATCGGGAGATCCAGGAGATGAAGAAGAAGGCCGAGGGCAAGAAATGGAATACCGCGGCAAAGGAACTCTTCCAAAAGAACATCGAGAAGCTGGAGCGGATGCACTCGAGCACGCCGGATTACTCTACCGTATACAACCATGTCGACCTGATGCTGGACCTTCCATGGGAGGAATATACTGCTGACCGGTACGATCTGAGGAAAGCGAAGAAAGTGCTTGATGCCGATCATTTCGGGATGGACCGCATCAAGGAGCGCATCCTCGAGTACCTCGCGGTGCTTAAACTGAAGGGCGATATGAAGAGCCCGATCCTTTGTTTCGTCGGGCCTCCCGGCATTGGCAAGACATCCCTCGGACGCAGCATCTCTCATGCCATTGGTCGGAAATACGCACGCATCAGTCTGGGCGGGCTGCACGATGAGAGCGAGATCCGAGGCCATCGAAAGACCTATATCGGCGCGATGCCCGGCAGGATCATCCAAACGATCCGCAAGGTGAAATCCTCCAACCCGGTGATGATCCTCGACGAGATCGACAAAGTGGGCAAGGACCATCGAGGGGATCCCTCGTCCTCACTGCTGGAAGTGCTTGACCCCGAACAGAACCATACCTTCTACGATAACTATCTCGAGTTGGAATATGACCTCAGCAAGGTGTTGTTCATCGCCACGGCGAATGACATTCAGAGCATCCAGCCTGCGCTGCGCGATCGCCTCGAGATCATCGAGCTCAGCGGCTATGCGGTGGAGGAAAAGGCGCAGATCGCCATCCGCCACCTGATCCCCAAACAGAAGGAAATGCACGGACTGAAGGATGTCAATCTGAAGATTCCGCCGGGCGTGCTGCAGGCCGTCATCGAGAACTACACCCGTGAGAGCGGCGTGCGGGAGCTTGACCGCCAGCTTGCATCCATCATGCGGGCCTTGGCCAAGGAATACGCAATGAAAGGAAAGATCAAGACGACTCTCACCCAGAAGGAACTGGAAAAAATCCTCGGGAAGCCGAGGTATTCCAACGATATCTACAAGACGGCGAACATGCCCGGCGTCGCAGTCGGCCTTGCGTGGACCTATGTCGGTGGGGATATACTCTTCATCGAGACGAGCCTTAGTGAAGGCAAGGGGGAACTCAAGCTCACCGGAAATCTCGGGAATGTCATGAAGGAGAGTGCCGCCACTGCACTCACCTACCTACAGTCCAATGCCCGAAAAAGCGGAATCGATCCGGCTTTGTTCCAGACCCGGAACATTCACATCCATGTACCGGAGGGTGCGGTGCCCAAAGACGGGCCAAGTGCCGGGATCACGATGATGACGGCGCTGGCTTCTGCACTTACGGGCCGAAAGGTCAAGCCTTATCTGGCCATGACCGGCGAGTCAACCCTTCGAGGGCAGGTATTACCGGTAGGTGGCATCAAGGAAAAAGTGCTGGCTGCCAAAAGAGCAGGACTGAAAGAAATCATCCTCTGCTGGCAGAATGAAAAGGACGTGCAGGAGATCAATTCAGAATTCATCAAGGGCATGAAATTCCATTATGTGAAGACCATGCATCAGGTGCTCGAACTGGCATTGGTGTAGGTTGTTTACGTCCCATAGCCCATGGTTTTAACCGTGGGTTAAAAATCACCATCAATTTCATTTCTAGCACATGATTGTATTTTTGTTGGTTGTTTTAAAGGTTAAGGAATTCCCCCATTTCGATGGGGGAATTCCTTTTAAAGCCCTTGCCGATTCCTTATTTTCGCATAGATGTGCAAGATTCCGCACTTCCTTTTGATCTATCTGCTTGTTTTCCCGGGTTCTGCGGCAATGGCCCAGACCCTTGGAGGGGGAAATACATATGCCTTCCTAAAAATGCCGGCGGGACCGCAGCTGACGGCGCTTGGATCGGCCAATGTGTCGGTCCTCTCAGGGGATATTTCAATGTCGGCCCATAACCCGGCCTTGCTCCGCAAGGAAATGGACCGGCAAATGCTGGCATCTTTCATTATTTTTCAAGGAATCCGTCAACTGAACGGGATGGTCGGCTTCCATTCGGAACGGCTGCAGACGAATTTTTCCGGCGGCATCGATCATATCCATTACGGAGAGGGCGTACAGACGGATGCTGCGGGGAATATCCTCGGAAATTTTAGGGCGAATGACTATGCCATCCGTCTCGCTTTTTCGCGACGGTACCTCGGCCGATGGCATTACGGCGCCACACTCAAATATGTGAACAGCACTTACGGCATGTACTCTTCACAGGCCGTCATGGCCGATGTGGGCATCAACTACCTCGATAGCGGCAGGATGCTGCAAGTCGGGTTCGTGGCAAAGAACATGGGACTGCAGCTGACATCATACGCCGGGCAGGGAGAGGATCTTCCATTCGACCTCCAAATGGGCATCACCAAAAGACTACTCCATGCCCCACTCCAGTTCTCCCTCACCGCCCACAGACTTCATCAATTCGATATCCTCTATCGTGACACCGTTTTCAATATCGACAACTACGGTAATGCAGGAAAAGACGGATTTGCAGACAAGCTCTTCCGGCATCTCATCTTCTCCGTGCAAGGTTTCGTGGGCGAGAGGGTCGAACTCACCCTCGGATATGATTTTTTACGGCGTGCGGAACTGGGGATCACCAGATCCGCCAATGGGATGACGGGCTTTTCGATGGGTGCGGGGGTCTCGCTTAAAAGGATGCAGGTGCGTTACGCCGGCTCAGCGTATCAGAATGGCGTTTCGTATCATCAGTTCGGATTGAATCTGGACCTTTCCGGAAAGAAATAAACTTGTACCTTGAGGGCGTTCTTGATCAATCCGCCACCAAGCCCTATCTCAAAATCGCATGAAACATCTGGACATCCTTCAGGAAGCCCTGCTGGCTTGCGCAGCAAAGGAATCGGATGTGGAACTATTGGCCAGAAGATGCATCGCGGGTGATGCCGACATTTTCCTAAAAGACATCATGTTCGACAACCTCTGCCTGAACATCCCGGCAGATCCCAATAGCGGGATCATCCGTATGGACCATGTCTTCTCTGGCAACGGACATCGCCTGACGCTGGATATCCTGAAATGGAAAGATGAACACCGACAAGAGCCGGACTTCATCCTGGAATTCGTCCACAACAGCACCTTCGAGAGCCCGACCTATGCGCCCAACAACACCCGGAAGAAAATGATAAAATCTGCAGGCTATGCCGAGCTGCATCACCCCGGCGGGCAGATAGATATGTACGTCATCGCCCTTGTCACTCATATCTATAGGCTCGACCCATTCTACCGCTATAAATTCAGGGGGGCGTTTTACAACGGGATCGTCGATGCCCGGGACAAGCGGAAAGAATGCATTTCCTCGATAACGGAAGAATTCACTTCGCATTCATCAGAGTATGAGGTGTATTCCGACGGTGTCTTGCTCAGGCATGACGGATACCTCGGCTTCGGGGTGGAGCTCAATTACTTCATCTGCGACGGAACATTCGAGCAGCGGTCTAATAAGCTCCGGTTCGGGGAGACCTATCCCGAAGTGAATAGCTCGAAAAAGAAAAAAAAGAAATGATCCTGCCCGTTACGCCTTTTGATAACGGTTATGTATAACCGAAAATACTCCGTTGCTCTTCCCTGTCGCGGAATCCATCCTAATTTATCATGATCTTTTGTGGTAGCTGAAGACGGCGAGGCTGTTGGTCAGCAGGGCATAGGCCGACATGATTCCGAGTTCGGGGAGGATGTCTCCCGGGCCTGCGCCCTTCAACACCACCCGTCGCATGACCTCTATGAAATAGGTCACTGGGTTGACCCTTGCGATCCATTTTGCCCATTCGGGCATGCTGTCGATGCTGGTGTACTGTCCGCTCATGAGCACGAATATCATCATGATGAAGAACGATGCCAGCATGGCCTGTTGCTGTGTGGCGGAGTAGTTCGATACCAGCAGTCCGATGCCCAGAATGGTGAACATGTACACCGCAGCAAAAAGATATATCGTGAGGTAACTGCCCATTGGGACGATGCCGTAGAAGAGCCTTGCGATGCCGAACCCCAGGGTCATCGCCACCATGCCGAGGATGAATTGCGGCACCAGCTTTCCCAGGATGAATTCGTATTTCCGGATCGGGGACACGTTGATCTGTTCGATCGTCCCGATCTCCTTTTCCCTTACGATGTTTATGGAGGTGAGGTTCATCGCCACGATGGTGAGCAGCAGCACAAGTATGCCTGGCACCATGAAGAAGCTGTAGTTCATTTCCGGGTTGAACCAAAAGGATGATGTCGTCCCGATGGTCCCTGCCTGCATGAACCGCTCATCACCTGTCCATTCGGTTCGGATGTCGCTGTTGAACCGGTGTATCAGGCTGTTCATATATGCGGCACCCATGCCGCCCTTCACTCCGTTTATGGCATTGACCTCAATCATCAGTCCGGATTTTCCTTCACGGACCAGGTTGCGTTCGAAAGATGCCGGGATATTGAGGATGATGTCGGCCTTCTCCGTTTCAATGGCATGTCTTGCTGCTTTCCTGTCCGTTCCATATCCTTCGATTCTGAAATATCCCGTGGCACGGATATTTTCCGTGAGCCTTCTTGACAGGGCAGAATGGTCATGGTCGATGATGTGCAGGTTGATGTTTTTGATCTCGTAGTCTGCCGCATTGGGCAGGATGATGAGTTGAAGGATCGGCATCACGAAGATCAACTTGATGGTGGCAGGGTTCCTCAGGATCTGTTTGAATTCCTTTTGTATGATGACAATCAGTGTTCTCATGCGAGCCTGAGTTTGAATTTTTTGATCGCCATTCCCATGAAGAACAGGAGCATGGCGAGCAGTATGAGTGTTTCTTTCCAGACGATGGCCAGACCCGTACCCTTGATCATGACCGATCTCACGATGATATAGAACCATTTGGCAGGCACGAGGTTCGAGATGATCTGCAGCGGGAGGGGCATGTTCTCGATGGGGAACATGAAGCCGCTGAGCATGACGGTGGGCAGGAACATACCTACCAGGGAGATGAACATCGCGGCTGTCTGTGATGCCGTGGCCGAGGAGATGAGCAGTCCCAGCGATAGGGATACCAGGGTGAACAGCACGCTTTCGGAGAACAGCAGCACCAGGCTGCCACGGATGGGGACGTTGAGGACGAATACGCTCAGGAGCAGGATGCTGGTGATATTGAAGAAGGAAAGCAAGAGGTAGGGGACTGCCTTCGCGGTGATGATTTTTATCGGCTTCACCGGTGATACCAGCAATACTTCCATCGTGCCGTTCTCTTTTTCGCGGACGATGGTGAGCGCGGTCATCATCGTGCATACGAGCAGCAATACCATGGCCATCACGCCCGGAACGAAATTATATGCACCCTGCAGCTGTGGATTGTAGAGCATTCTGGTCTCGGGCCTGATGACGTAAGGGATCTGCAAGCCTTGTGAAGCACCTGCTGCCATGTCCTGTATGACGGCTGTCGCATAATTCACGAGTGTGTTGGCGATGTTCGGGTCGCTCGCATCAGCGATCAATTGCACCTTTGTTCCACCCGTGCTGTGGAATGATCCGGAGAAGTCGTCGGGAATGACCAGTCCGAAGCTGATCCGTCCCTTTCGGAAGGCCCCTTCCATCTCATCCCTGTCTGCGAATTCCGCAGCCGCTTCGAAATAATTGCTGGCATCCATCTCTGCCACGAGTCTCTGCGACAGTTCATCATGCGAAAGGTCGATGTACCCGAATCGGGAGTTCTTGACTTCATTCGTGAGTGCGAAGCCGAATATGAGGATCTGCACCATGGGCATGCCGATGAGTATGAAGAGTGTCCGTCGGTCGCGGAAGATGTGGATGAATTCCTTTTTGATGAAGTTGATGAACTGTTTCATGGTGTGATGTTGAGGTCTGTGGGTGCCGGGTCATCGGGGATTTTCATTCACGGTCATCATGCCTTAATCACCCTTTCTTTTTGCTTTTCTTGCCAGTTGGAGGAACACTTCGTTCATGCTTGCCGCGCCGTGGCTTTTTTTAAGTCCACCCGGCGTATCCAGCGCCTCGATCCGTCCGTCGACCATGACGGAAACGCGGTGGCAGTATTCGGCTTCGTCCATATAGTGGGTGGTGACGAATACCGTGATATCCCTGTCGGAGGCCTCGTAGATCATCTGCCAGAACTCCCTTCGGGTGATCGGGTCTACGCCTCCGGTGGGTTCGTCGAGGAATACGATCTTAGGTTCATGGAAGATGGCGACGGAGAAGGAAAGCTTTTGTTTCCATCCCAGTGGGAGGCTTCCGACCAATGCATTCCGTTCGGCTTCCAGCCCGAGTTGCTTGAGCAATGGAGCCGATTTCTCCCGGATCGCCTTTCGGCTCATTCCATAGATGCCTGCGTAGAAGTTGATGTTTTCCTGGACCGTGAGGTCGTCGTACAGGGAGAATCGCTGGCTCATGTAGCCGATATTCCTTTTGATGGCCTCCGTCTCCCGGTATACGTCAAACCCGCCGATCGAGGCTTTCCCGCTGCTGGGCAGGATGAGTCCGCAGAACATGCGCATGGCTGTCGTTTTGCCGGCACCGTTAGCACCCAGGAATCCGAAGATCTCCCCGCGGCGCACCTCAAAAGAGATGCGGTCCACCGCTGTGAAATCGCCGAAGCTTTTCGTCAGGTTCTCCGCAGTGATCACATATTCATTCATGTTCGTGCATCAGTGATATGAAACAATCTTCTATGTCGGGAGCGATCTCGCTGGCTTCCACATCTTCAGGCATCCGGAATGGCGGCGCATCCTTTCGCAGCACCACATGCAGCACCTCTCCGAACGGATATGCCTGCTCGACCGCCGGCATCTTCCGGAACCGTTGCAGGGTATGCAGCATGTCGGGACCTTTCACGGCAAAAAGTCTTTTTCCGTAAGTGTTGCGCAGTCCTTCGGGCGTGTCGATCTGCATGACTTTCCCGGACTGTATCAACGCGACGCGGTCGCACAGCGAAGCCTCGTCCATGTATGGGGTGGAGACCATTATCGTGATGCCTTCGGCCCGAAGGGACCGCAGCAGCTCCCAAAACTCCTTTCGGGAAAGCGCATCCACACCTGTGGTCGGCTCATCAAGGAACAGCGTCTTCGGCCGGTGTATCAATGCGCAGCTGAGTGCAAGCTTCTGCTTCATGCCGCCTGAAAGCTTGCCAGCCCTGAAATGTTTGAAGGGTTCGATCTGTTCGTAGATGTTGCGGATGAGATGGTAGTTCTCTTTGACGGTGGTGTTGAAGATCGTCGCGAAGAAATTAAGATTCTCCTCCACGGTCAGGTCTGTGTAAAGGGAGAACTTCCCGGGCATATATCCTACCTGCCGTCTGATCTTCATGAAATCCTTCACCACGTCAAGGCCGTTCACACTGGCTTCTCCCTTGTCGGCAAGTATCAGGGTGGTGAGGATGCGGAACAGTGTTGACTTGCCCGCACCGTCAGGACCGATGAGTCCGAACAGCTCGCCCTCCTCCACGTCGAAGCGCAGGCCTTTGAGGGCCTCGGTCTTACCTTTCTTCAGCGGGTAGCTTTTTTCTATGTCGATGATGCGTATCGCCTGCATGTCAGAATTTGATTTCGCCGTACATCCCGATCTTCAAGAGTCCGTCGTTCTTGACCATTATCTTTATCGCATATACGAGGTTGGCCCTTTCGTCCTTGGTCTGGATGGTCTTCGGTGTGAACTCCGCCTTGGAGGATATCCACGTGATGGTGCCCTTGTGTTCGTTGTATGCATCCGGACCCTTGTCTGTGAACACTTTCACTTGCTGGCCTGTGCGGATGTGGGGCAATTGTTCGCCGGTCACGTACGCCCTTAGGATGAGTTCACGCATGTCGGCGACCTTGTAGAGTGGTTTGCCGGCAACGGCCATTTCACCGGCCTCTGCATAGGTTGCGATCACCGTGCCGCTGACGGGATTCACGATGGCGGACCTTTTCACGAGGTCGTCCAACTGTGCAGCCCTTTTTCGCAGCGGATTCCCCTCACTTAGGATGGCCCTGTTTTGGTTGGCGTTATTGGATCGTTGCACCACGATCTGTTGTCTGGTCACGGCCATTTTCTTTTCGAGGGCTTCTTTCTGGTAGCGGATGTCATCGACCTGCTTGGAAGTGGCCGCATCGTTCCTGAGCAAGCCCTCTGCGCGATCCAGTTCGCGTTGCAGATTTTTCAGTTGCGTCTGCTCCACCGCCAGCTGGTCATTGAGCAGTGCCACCTGCGGTGCCGGATCGGTCGTCTTGTCGCTCAAAGCCCGTATTGATTCATCGACCTGCTCCTTCTGCAGTGAGAGGTTGGTCGCATCGATCCTGCCCACCACCTGGAGGGCGGCGACGGAATCCCCGTCTTCCAGATCCAACTCCGTGATCCTGCCTGAGATCTCGGGAGATACCAGGATCTCCACGGCTTCGAAACTGCCCTGTGCATCGAAACTGCCATTGCCGTTCTTGCAGGATGCAAGGAAGAGGATGGCCAGCGAAATGAATATGTACCTCATCTGTTGAAATTTATTTTTTCTGTCGGTTGCGCGCAAGTCGGTCCGGTCATCGATTGTTTGGAGCTGTTCGCCCCATGAGCCATCTCAGGCCGGCTTCCGCCTGTGCCAGTTGCACTTCATGCGCTTTCAGCGCCTGCCGTGACTGGTCCTCTGCATTGACTTCCCGCAGGTAATCGCTGGGTGTGATCACGCCCGCTTCCAGCTGCGCGAGTGCCGACTTCTTCACGGACTCCCGGAGGGCGATGATCTCGTCGTCGGAATCGATGAGTTTGCGAAGTTTTGACACTTCTCCAAACTGCTGCCTCGCCTGTGCGTTCGTGGTCTTCAGGAATGCCTCCTCCTGCAACGAGGCCATCATGCCGTTGATGCCGTGGATCTCGGCATCGTTCTTCTTCGTGTATAGGTTGCCGATAGCCCAGTTGATCCGGATACCACCTAAGCCATAAAGGGCGAATTCATTCTGCAACATGTTGAGTCCGGGTCTTCCGTATCCTCCCTGCAGGAAGACGCTCGCCCTGGGCATATTCCGTGATGCCAGGAGGTCGGTTTGCTTTTTGCTCATCTCGATCTGCGTGCGGTAAAACCTCTGCTCCGGGCGGCCGATCGTGAGTGGAGCGTCTGTTTCGGCGGCAGGCATCCTCAGACTGGTGCCGGCGCCGAATGTCGTATCCGTCAGCACGCCCAATGCCTCCAGCATCGCGGATCGGGTCGACAGGAGTTCTGTCATTCTTTGTCCGGTTCGGATCTGTTCGGCCTTTAGGACATCCAGCGAAGACTTCAGCGCCACCCCGCCTTCGAGTTGCGCACTGACTTTACGGATGCCGTTGTCGATATCCGCCCGCACAGAAGCGACCTGCCCCATCATGGCATCGAGGAGGAGGACATTGAAATACAGCTGATCGATCTTTTCCATCAGCCTGTGGAGTTCCATTTCGACGCGGCTGTCGTCGAGTTTGGACTGCAGCCTCGTGAGCTCCCGTTGATGGCGGATCATTCCGCCGTCATAGACGACCTGGTTCATGTCGAGGTTGAGCCTGTACTGGTCCCTTGAGAGCGGTTCCACCTTGAAGGGCGCGTTGGGGATGAGGAGCTGCGTCACATCCGACTGGTATGTGGCCTGCCCCCCAAGGGTCAGCTGCGGCAGGAAATTCTTCGACAGGTTCTGCGCTGTCAGATCCGAGGTTTTCTGAATAAGCCCCTTCTGCCGGATGAGCGGATACCGATCCCTTGCCCTTTGTTCGGCATCCTGCAGCGAGAACACCTGCGCTGTTGCCACCGCGGCATGCATGAAAAAGACCGTACAGAAAACGGCATATTTGCCATAGCTTCTCTTCATGTATTCTTTTTTTTTATGGAGTCGATGATCATCGCCGGTATCGTCTTCTTCCTGTCATCCATGATGCGGTTGAACTCCTTGTCTGACAAGCTCATGTTGTGCTGCATCATCGGCTTTGCGATGATGGGGAAGATGCACAGGCCGAGTATATTCATCAGCAATTCTTCCGCCCGTACGGGCCTTATCCTCCCCGAACGGATTTCTTCCGCTATCTGTTTCTCCAGGCTTTTGAATTCCGGTTTGATACCGTTCCCGGAGAATATGTTGGTGATGAAGCTTTCCGCATTCCGGTTCACTTCGCCGATGATGAATATCGGGATGAACGGGTTCTCCATGGTCATGGTGATGTATGCATCACAGAGCCTCCTGATCTTGGTGAACAATTCGAGGTCCGACTGCAATATTTCATTCAGCCTTGAGAAGAAGATGGCTGAACTGTCCCGGAACACCTGCTCGAACAGTTTATCCTTCGACCGGAAGTAGTAATGCAGCAGGGCCTTGTTGATGCCTGCCTCGTCTGCGATGTCCTGCATCTTCGCTCCGTCACGCCCTTTCGCCCTGAAAATCCGGGTTGCCGCTTCCAGTATGCGAGCCTCCGTCTCTGATGTAGCGGATGTGTTAACCATACCGTTTAACCATTTGGTTAACAAATATAGTGAATCATTTCGGGTATGTCCTTGTCGCGATCGGGAAACTTTTCTATGGGTATAGCCTGTCCTATCCGTGTATGGTGGATGGCAGGAGCGTAGGTGAAGGAATGGCAAGGATGTGCCATGTCGCCGGAAGCATTCGGGAGATGGTTCCGCGGGACAACGCCGCATGGCAAACGGCCATCAGAGATGGCCGGCGCAGGTTGATGTCCGTTTATGTTGACGGCCTCACGGATCCGGGTCATGCGTGCGGGGAAAAGGATGTTTCATTTTCCCCGCACGGCATTGGACGGAAGCATGCAATCAGGCATTTTCCCTTATTTCGGTCAGGATCTGTTTAGACGTTGTTCATCCGGAAGCCAATGGGCGAACGATGGTTGGTTGTCTGCGTATCCGGTTCTTCGTGGTTGTAGATCTCCGCCAGTGTCATTTGCCGGGTCTGTTGGGGTAATTGATGGCCGAGGTCTGACATCAGCGATACGGTCTTGTCGACCGATAGTGTCTTGAATTCATAAATGGATGAGAGGCGGCCTTTTCGCAAGAGAGCCTTGTCGATTTTTTTCTGTTCTGTATTGAACGTCGCGATGATCTGTATCCCCAGGCTCTCACCGAGCAGGCCGTCGGTGAGGTTGAGGAGCATGGCGATGCTTGAGTTCCTTCCCATCTCTCGGGATGTCAGCAATTCTTCAGCATCTTCGATGACAAATATGCAGTTTTCGTGGTCGATGAGGAATTTCGTCATGGTCGGCGTCTCGAGGGTTGCGGCGATGGCGGTGGTGACGAAAATGACTTTTTTGTTGAGGTTGTGTATCAGGTGCCTGAGGTAGGTTGATTTCCCCGTGCCCGGCTGCCCGTGCAACAGGAATAGCCCGCTTTGATTCTTCTTTTTCAATTCGCGGAGCATCTTCTGATGGATCGGGAGCAGGTCGTCGTTGTAGTGCGTATCCAGACTCATCTTGGGTTTGCGGATGTTCAGCGGGGTGGTGGTCAGCCGGTCGAATTTGAAAACGAGCAGAGAAATGCTTTTCTCCTTGCCGGGCTTCGTGAAACTGCTCCGGAGTCCATGCACGATCTCCCTGGCTCTTTTGCTTTCCGTGGCAGGGTACAGCACCCGCAGATCCGTATCCTCCACCTGGAAGAGCATGCGTTCTTCCGTCACAAACAGCACCTCATTGTGGGAGAACTGGTTCTTGGCGTTGTTGTAAATGGCTTTTTCATGCCTGGCGATGATCTTGCCGGCATGACCGCTTTGGATGGATTCGATCAATGCGTCTGA
>CAJBPC010000151.1 GCA_903957405.1 uncultured bacterium
GGATAGCCAAATTTCCAAGTGCGAGAGATGAGAAGAATGTCGGTGCATGGGAGATGGTGCTTTATCAATTAGCAGATGCTTGTGGCATCATGGTTTCACAAGCGCGATTGAAAAAGTTTTCAGGTAACCATCATACATTTTTGACCAAACGATTTGACAGAACAAACCATCATCAACGTATTCATTTTGCTTCGGCAATGACGCTCCTGGGTTTTCAGGATGGATCGGATCATTTGGATGGAGTGGGTTACCTCGATTTGGCAGGGTTCATCATTCAGTATTGTCCTGCTGCCAAAGTAGATCTTGAACAACTATGGCGCAGAATGGTATTTAATATCCTTGTGTCCAATACCGATGACCACCTTCGAAATCATGGATTCATACTCACTCCTCAAGGATGGCGTTTATCTCCGGCTTATGACATGAACCCTAACGAAATGGGAAATGGCTTAACCCTAAATGTTTCTGAAAACAGCGACGAGCAATATATTTCACTAGCCATGGCTACGGCCAGTTATTATCAATTAAAACAGGAAAAAGCCGAAAAAATTTTGAGCGACATGCAACGGGAAATTTCACAATGGCGAACTGTTTCAAAGAAATTTGGAATAACTAATGGTGAAATTGAACAGACTAAGCGATCGTTCAGATTGATTAGCTGAAGTTATATTTCTGTTTAAAAAAACGATGTTACAGACTACCTGTACAGATTCCTATCGATCCTGACTACATATTCCATTCATATGTGACCCCTTTCAGGCGAGTATCATCCTGCTGGATTGAGAAATCGTTAGCAACGGAAAAACAACAGGAGTTGAATGTAATGGTAACAGTCACTTTATGAATACCGCACCCGTGTTCTTTCCGCTTTTATTGAGGATATAGAGGAACGAAAGCATGAAGTATCTTCTGAGCACATTATATCTTGTGTCTTCCACGAACTGTTGACTGGCGGTCCTGCTGATACCCTCATTTTGATCTAGGACATCGAGTGCCGTTAGTTTCAATTCCCCCCGTTTATTCTTCAGAAAGCTTTTTGAGACAGATGCCGTCCAGTAGGGAATTTTAGTATTGTATCCTGCAGCCCTTCCACTATTTACCGTGTACGTCATATTATTTGTCAGGTTGATGTTCGCAGGAAAATAATTTGTCATTTCCATTGTATATGCCTGTTGAATGAAGGTATTGTTCAGCGAAGGGTTCAGCGAATAGGATGCTTTGGTGATGTTCCATCTGGCGGAAGCATACACGAGCAATTTGTTTTCAAGTGTGAAGTTCCAGTTCAGACCAGGACTGATGAATTGATTGGTCAGTTCATTTTTAAGTCCGTTGATGAAAGCGAATGATTCATTGTGGTTGATGCCAATTCCCAGGGTGATATTTGATTTCAAGCGCCGAACCGCCCATCCGGTGTTTACATTGGCAAAGGCATTCATCACTCCATCGGCATTTACGGGTGTTGTGATACGTCGTCCGGCAGCATCGATGACATCGGATTGAACGATGGCATTATTTGTTTTAGTTATCGCTGCCATCATGAAAATATTTCTTCCCCTGGGAATATTGATGTTGATAAGGTTAGCCGTTAGGGAGTGGACATACGATCTTTTGAGATCAGGGTTGCCTTTGAATATATTCATGGGGTCAGAAACATCCGCAACAGGCTGTAATTGCGTTGCCGAAGGCATTTGCGTATTTGTGATATAGTTGATTTTAAAGCTCGTTTTAGCATTAATGGTCCAGCGTAGATTGGCTGCCGGTAGTATATCCGTGAACGTTTTTTCGATGATATTGCCGATGGATCGGTTTTCACTTAGCAGCGATGATCCTTGAATGCTTGAGGCAATACCTGCGTTAATTTTTTTGAAATTGGATCTGAATCTGATTGTTCCACCTTTGGCGTCCTGATTTGTTGAAAACGCATTCGTCAGGGTGGGATTTAGGATATCGAATTTTCCATTTTGCATATTGTAATCCATGGTTTCCCTGACATTACTTCCCGAGCTGCTGTTGTAATAACTTGTCAACTCCATCAGTGTTCGTTTACCCATTTGATCGGTGTAGGTCAGAGAACCATTGAACAAATTGGATAAGGCATTTGCTTTGTTTCGTTGGTTGAAGACTGAATCGCGTGCAGGCAGACCTGCATTATAGTAATGATTTTCAGTGAGCAGCTCGCCGGTGCTATTCCCTTCATTATATCCAAATATCAATGATGCTGACAGGGTTCGTCCTTTTTTTCTGAAACGTTTACGGAACAAGACGTTATTGTTGAATGCCAGTCTGTCTGTATTGCTATTCAGTTTTGTGAACCCATTGTTCAACGGCAGGTCATCACCGGCATATGTTTTAAATTCGGTGAGGGATCGGATCTCTTCTTTTTGCAAAGCGAGCTGCGGGGTGATGCGCACCGAGTGGAAGCTGTCAATTTTATGATCGATGGTAGCGTTGAAGCGTTGTTGTTGGGTGGTTTGTTCTTTTTGCTCTTCCGATGCGTATGTGAAATTATTTCCTGGCAGGAGATTATTTCGAAATGTATTCTTTTGGGTCAGCAATTCAATATTGCTTATTTGAATGCTGGCGTTGAGATCGGTCTTTTTTTTCCAGCTTTCATTGATGTTGAGTCCGCCGGCATAGGTATCAGCGATCCCTTGTTGCGGGTTGCTCATATCCGAAACTGGTAGTCCGAGATCGCCGGTGTTGATCATTCCAGATTCGGCATTCAGTATATTCTGGTTGAAGCTCATCATGTCTGATAGTGCGAAGCCCTGTTTGTTTGTATTATTCGCCATGCCGATGAAAGAGCGCTGTTTATCCGTTTTAAAATGGTTGATCGTCGCTTGGCCATCGAACCGTTCCTGTGTACCGCCCGCCGCAGAGGCTCTACCAAAAACAGATTTGAGTTTATCTTTTTTCATAACGAGGTTGATCGTCGTTTCCGTTTGTCCATCGTCCATGCCTGTAAATTCCGATCTTTCCGACTTTTTTTCATACACCTGTACCTTGTCCACCCAGTCGGCATTAAGGTTTTGCGTAGCCATTTTAGGGTTTCCGTTGAAGAAATCCTTGCCGTTGAGCAGAACTCTTCTGATGCTTTTTCCGTTGAAGCGCACATTTCCATTTTTATCTACCGTGTAACCCGGCATACGCTTGAGCATGTCTTCGACTACTGCATTCGGAGGCGTTTTGAAATTTTCAGTGTTGAACTGGAGTGTATCGTTATTCATTTCAACGGGTGGTCGTTTTGCTGTAATGATGATGCTATCCATGGACGATATATCCTTGAGGAACAGCGAGTCAAACGCCAGTGATTGGTTTTTATGCATTTGGATGTCTTTCCATAGTGGAACAAACCCGGTATAGGATATCGATAGGGTTAAGTTTCCAGCTTCAAAGACCGGAATAGAAAATCGGCCAGTTGTATCACTTACAGTAACAAAGAGGATA
>CAJBPC010000152.1 GCA_903957405.1 uncultured bacterium
AGGCCGCAGGACAAGGGTGGCCGATATCGTGCTGAAGAAATAAATAAATATAAGCTCGTATCGAACGACCCGGCAGGTGCACCATCTCCTGCCGGGTCGTTTCAGTACATGATTGTGTGCCGGCAGCCGCTGCGGAAAATCGTGTAATTTAGTGTTCGCTGCGTTTCATTCATCTTTCATCAACACGCGACCATGGATAAAAAAATATGCACGATCCTGTCATTGCTGATTCTTTTTGCATCATGCAGGCAAAGCGGGTCAGAGCAGACAGCGATCGATCCGCCTGTCGTACAGGAGCAGAAGCCCGTCACCATAGCACCACTTCCGGAGGCGTCTGAAAAGCCCGCCGACAGCATCGCGCCTGCTGCCGACACCGCCGGGGATAAACGCATCCGCGACTTCCTGATGTCCACCGCGGGCACCTTCGGCTGGGAGACCAAGGCTGACGAGATATCCTTTGATTTTTTCCCCGATGGACGGCTGCACATCCAGGGACCCGACGGCGAGGCGACCATGTGGGCTGGCCGATGGAAGCTTTCGGGCGACAAGCTGACACTTGACCGCACCGACCTCGGCAGGACCGTGACGCACACCGTGAGGATCGATGGCAAGAAACTCATGTTGGACAGTAAGGCGTATACACGCTACGTCCCCTATCGGGACTGAGGGGAAGTACCCGCTGCCGGTCGGCATATGTCTCAGATCATCATTCCGGTGGATAATCACTAACGTCATGCGCATGTTTCCCTTGTTGATCTTTTTATGCATCCAGCCAGCGGTGTTTTCTTTCAGCCAGGGGATTCACTACATCTGTTACAGGTCTGATGACGCCCGCAGCCCTTCGATTTCCGTTAGATTCAGCGATGACAGGGCCGTGTCAATTACCTACGCCGGCCGGAAGGAATCCATCCCGCTAAGGTTCGTGAAGCGCAGCATCGTTGACGGATATGCCACGACAGAAGATGAATATGTGGAGATCGTCAAGGGTCGGAAGACAGGCAGCTACCGGTTCATCCATGCAGGGATATGGGACTATGTCGTCTACCGCCGGTTAAAGGACGGCCGGCAGTTCCGCTTCACGATCGACCACGAGGCGGCGCTGGAGGATGGGGAGTACCGGAAGACGGCGTGTTTTTGAACCGATCGTCGAATGCCATCCTGCAGGAGTGCCGGCTGACAATCATGCAGGAATTGCATATCTCTGTGATGACAGGCAGACAGATGGTGCCAGTCGAAGATTTCCGCCTAATTTTGTCCAAAAAAATCTCCCGTCTAAGCCCCATATTATCCAATCCGATCGAGTACCTCAAAGGCGTCGGCCCATTGCGTGCCGACCTGCTCAAAAAGGAACTCGGTATTTTCTCCTTCGGGCAGTTACTCGATCATTTCCCCTATCGGTATGTTGATAAGACCCGCATCGGTTCCATCTCAGACATCAACCCGCAGACGGAGCACATCCTTCTGGCCGGCGTGATCACCGACATGGAGACAAGCGGGGAGAAGCGCGGCAGGCGGATGACTGCCATGCTCCGCGACCGGTCCGGGACCCTCGAGCTCACCTGGTTCCAGGGCATCACCTGGATACAGAAAAACATCTTCCCGGGGACGGTGTATCTCGTCTACGGAAAGCCCGGCTTCTTCATGGGCCGGCCCCAGATGACCCATCCCGAGGTCGAACCCATGCAGCCCGAAGGCGGGGAGGCGAGGAGCTTCATGGAGCCCGTCTATCCCTCGACGGAGAAGCTGAAAGTGCGCGGACTAACGGGAAGGCATATCGGAAAACTCACATACACGCTCTTCTCGATGATCGGGGAGAAGGATATCCCGGAGAACCTCCCGGCGGGCATGCTCCAGTCCCTTGGGCTGCCCTCGCGCTGGAAGGCCTATCGCGACATCCATTTCCCGTCAGCGGCGCAGGACTGTGAGCGCGCGATAGAACGGATAAAGTACGAAGAGCTTTTCATCGCGCAACTGCGCCTGGGCATGTTGCGTTCCACGCGGCACAGATTCTCGAAGGGATCATACTTCGGAAAGGTCGGGCCGCTTTTCAATGATTTCTACGGGAAATATCTTCCGTTCAGCCTCACCGGCGCACAGAAACGCGTCCTGAAGGAGATCCGCAAGGATACCGGCAGTGGCCGTCAGATGAACCGGCTGCTGCAGGGAGACGTCGGCAGCGGCAAGACGATTGTCGCATTGATGAGCATGCTCATCGCGGCGGATAACGGCTTTCAGAGTTGCATGATGGCGCCTACGGAGATCCTTGCACAGCAGCATTTCATCGGGCTTTCAGCACTGCTGAAGGAAATGCCCGTGACGGTCGAACTGCTGACCGGTTCTACGAAGACGGCGGAACGAAGGCGCATCCTGCAGTCTGCCGCCGACGGAAGCCTGCATATCCTCATCGGCACGCATGCGCTGATCGAGCAGCCGGTGAAATTCACCAACCTCGGCCTGGCGATCGTTGATGAACAACACCGCTTCGGCGTGGCGCAGCGGGCAAGGCTGTGGGAGAAAGGGGAGACGCCGCCGCATGTGCTGGTGATGACCGCTACCCCGATCCCCAGGACGCTCGCGATGACCGCCTATGGCGACCTCGACTACAGCGTGATGGATGAAATGCCTCCGGGACGACTGCCGATCCAAACGGTGCATCGCATGGAAGACCGCAGGCCGCAGGTGATGGAGTTCATCAAAAAAGAGATCGCCCTGGGACGGCAGGCATATATCATCTTCCCGCTGATCGAAGAAAGCGATAAGGTCGATTATGAAAACCTCATGAATGGGTACGAACAGGTGAAGGCATGGTTTCCGGAGCCGCAGTACTGGATCAGCATGGTGCACGGACGCATGAAGCCGGCGCAGAAGGAAGAGAACATGCAGCGCTTCGTTCGGAATGATACACAGATCATGGTTTCCACCACGGTGATCGAGGTAGGCGTCAACGTCCCCAACGCTTCTGTCATGGTGATAGAAAGTGCGGAGAAGTTCGGACTCAGCCAGCTGCACCAGCTGCGCGGAAGAGTGGGAAGGGGCAGTGAGAAAAGCTACTGCATCCTCCTGACGGGCAACAAGATCTCGAGGGATGGCAAGGAACGGCTAGGCGTGCTCTGCGCAACGAACGACGGATTCCGCATCGCGGAGAAGGATCTGGAACTGCGCGGCCCGGGCGATATCGAGGGTACCCGCCAGAGTGGAGCGCTCAATTTCAAACTGGCCAATATCCTCACCGACAGGGCCCTGCTGGAAAAAGCAAAAGAGCTCTCCGCCCAACTGCTCGACCGGGATCCCGATCTTATCCTGCAGGAGCATGCCGGACTGAAGGACCATCTTGCATCATCACAAGGAAAGAACCCGTGGAGCCGCATATCTTAAGCATGATATTAACAACATCTATAGGATTTTAACTTTACTTTTAGCATCTAGACGCACATGATGAAAATTCACCCATACCGATTGGCAATTCTGCTGACGTTGTCACTGAACCTTCACGTGGCGGCTATCGCACAGCGTTCGTCCTTTTACTACGCTCTCGAGTTCACGGAGAACAAAGGGCAGTGGGGCGATCGCTTCCAGTACCGTTCAGAAGTCGGCAACGGGGCATTCTTCCTGCATCCCGACGGGTTCACCGTCCTGCAGCATGATGAGCGGGATTACAATCGCGTCATGGAGATGCTGCACGGACACAACCACTCCGCGGAGGAAAACACCGCAACGAACGCGGCGGGACCCGAAAAACATCCCGGGCAGGATGGATTCTCCATGCGCTCGCACGCCTATCGGGTGACCTTCGACGGGGCGAACAAAGACCTCCGCCCGGAGGGAGAGAAGATGGTGCAGACGAATATCAGCTATTTCCTGGGGAAAGACCCCTCGGCATGGAAGAGCGGGGTGAGCTCCTATCAAGTCATTACTTACAGGAACGTATACCCGAAAATAGACATCCGCTATTACTCCGAGGCAGGCCGCCTCAAATACGACATCATCGCCCATCCGGGAGCTGATATTTCGGCTATCCGTATGCGTTATGAAGGCGCGGAGGGTCTCGGCGTCGTGAAAGGACAGCTGGTCGTGAAGACATCCGTCGGGGAGACCCGCGAGCTGGAACCCTATACGTACCAGTTATCGGGATCCGAAAAACGGGAAGTCTCCTGCGCTTTCAATGTGAAGGGCGATGTCGTCACCTTCTCCGTCAAGAACCATGACCGTACCCGTGACCTGATCATTGACCCGACGCTGGTATTCGGCACCTATACCGGAAGCCGCTCCAGCAACTGGGGGTACACCGCCACACCCGGGCCTGACGGCAGCTTTTTCGCCGGCGGCATCGTCTTCGGCACAGGGTATCCCATCACGTTGGGTGCCATCCAGGGCATATACCGCGGTGGGAATGTAGACATCGGCATCACGCGGTTCAGTCCGGATGGTCGCGCACGCATCTATTCCACCTATATCGGCGGTGACGGGGACGATATCCCCCATAGCCTTATTTCCGACCGGCAGGGCAACCTGGTCGTTCTCGGCCGCACGACTTCCTCCAACTATCCTTCCACCGGTGCCAATGTGGGTACACGCGGTGCGACGGACATCATCATCACAAAGATCAATGCGGCCGGTACGGCCCTGATTGGTTCTGTGGTCATGGGCGGCAGCGGTCCGGACGGTGCCAATATCGACGGGTCGATCACCCCGCCCAACTGCACCTCACTGTTGTACAACTACGGCGACAATGCCCGCAGTGAAGTGATCCTTGACGATGCAAACAATGTATACATTGCCGCGAGTACCGAGTCGTCGAACTTCCCGGTGGTGAACGCGGTACAGTCGACACGCGGCGGCAACCAGGATGCTGTCGTCATCAAGATGTCTCCCAACCTGAACACGGTCCTCTTCAGCACCTATCTTGGCGGTGCGGCCGATGACGCGGGCTTCGTACTCAAGCTGCATCCTGTTACAGGCGATATCTATGTGGCCGGGGCGACTTCCAGCCTCAATTTCCCGGGTAACAAAACAGGGGTGATTCAGCCGACATTCCAGGGACAGATAGACGGATACGTCGCAGTCCTCAGCAACGACGGCTCCAACCTCATACGATCCACTTACCTGGCAACGCCTGCCACCGATATCATCTATGGTATACAGTTCGACAAGAACGGGTATCCTTATGTGATGGGCATCTCACTCGGCAACTGGCCCGTACTCAATGCCGCTTATTCGAATCCGGGTGCCAAACAGTTCATCTCCAAACTCAGAG
>CAJBPC010000153.1 GCA_903957405.1 uncultured bacterium
GACCTGTAATCGCTGTAATGCAGCAATGTCATGCCTTTCAGCGATTATGTCTAGATATGAAAGACCTATTGTAATCCTTCATTCTTCTGAAACCCTTTGCTGGCAAGGGTTTCGCAGATAAATTCTCTGAAACCTTCGCCCATGGCTACTTTCAGGATGCAGGTATATCATGATTTCCTAACGTCAGTGCGGGATTTATTATCCACAATCAGTTGATAACTTCCATCAGTGTTCGGAACGCAAAGACGCGGTCACCCCATTTTTCATAGGCTTTTTCGCGCATCTCTGCGGCGAATTCAGCAATATAGGTATCATAGGAAGTTCTCATTTGGCAGAAATATTGAATCGCATAGGTAATACCATCAGATTCATCGGTGTCAAGCAGACGCAGGATCCTGAAATCAGAAAACAGCCTTGTGGATATCAACTCTGGGATATGTGTTTCCCTCATCCATATGAGCCATTCGGTTTCGATATCGTGGCTAACTTTACTGGTGACATTATAAATGAACATATTTCTGCGTTGAGTGAGTGCAAAGAAACAAAGAAGATGATGCCGGTAACGGGTCATTGGCATATTTTTATACCATGAGGATCATAAGTTACAATGTCAACGGCATACGTGCGGCCATGAAGAAAGGGTTTGTTGATTGGCTGAAGACGGATCCTGCCGATGTGATCTGCATCCAGGAAACAAAGGCTGAACGCGATAACGTCAACCATGCCTTGTTCGCTGAATTGGGATACAAGGATTATTGGTTCAGTGCAAAAAAACGCGGCTATAGTGGTGTGGCAGTACTCACGAAGGTAGCGCCTGATCATGTGCAATATGGGCATGGCTATGCCCAGAGTGATGAAGAGGGAAGGGTCATTCAGCTTGACTTTGGAGATATTCGCTTGATCAATGCATACTTCCCATCAGGAACCTCCGGTGATGAAAGGCAAGGGTACAAATACCAGTGGCTGGAAGAAATGTCTTCTTACCTTGAAGGCCTAAAGGCCACAAATACGAAACTGATCCTGTGCGGAGATTATAACATTGCACATGGGGAGATCGACATTCACGATCCGAAGGGCAATAAGAAGTCATCTGGCTTTCTACCGGAGGAGCGCGAATGGATGTCTGCTTTTTTTGCTAGAGGATGGGTTGACACGTTGAGGCAATTCGATTCCTCCCCCGGTAGGTATACCTGGTGGAGCCAACGATTTCCATCCGTTCGTTTGCAAAACAAGGGATGGAGGATAGATTACATTAACGTGACGGAGCCTCTGAAGGCTTCACTGAAGGCTGTGGATATATACCCTGATGTCAAGCATAGCGATCACTGTCCTGTCTATCTCGAGTTTGACATTTGATCCAAGGGTGGGTTTACATCAATGGACATAAAGCCATGGAGAGGCATCCATATGACTATTCCATGGAAGGCCTTAGCCATTTTGCCATTTCTTCACGTTCCATTCCTTTGCGTACTTTGTAATCCTCGAACTGATCCTTATCAATCTTACCAATTCCGAAGTATTTTGAGTCGGGATGTGCGATATACCATCCGCATACCGATGAAGCCGGGTACATGGCAAGCGACTCGGTGAGGCTTATGCCCACTTGTTTGGTAGCATCGAGGAGCTGGAAGAGTTTAATTTTTTCGGTGTGGTCAGGGCAGGCCGGATATCCGGGTGCCGGTCTTATGCCGTGATAGGCTTCACTGATCATTTCTTCATTGCTGAGTTCCTCATTAGGCGCATATCCCCAGTATTCCCTTCGGGCAAGGTGATGCAAGCATTCTGCGAAGGCTTCCGCCAAACGGTCTGCCAGGGCTTGCAGGATGATCTTGCTATAATCATCGTGTTGTGCTTCAAAAGTTTTGATATGCGGCTCAATGCCGTCAATGGTCACGGCAAAGGCTCCTATGTGGTCTTGTATGGCGGCTTCTGCCGGAGCGATGAAATCCGCCAGGGAGAAATTTGGTTGACCGGCAGCTTTCTTGGCCTGTTGGCGCATGAATTCTAGATGCACCACTTCGTCCGGGCCTTCCTGTTCTACCAATAAGGTTACGGTATCCCTACCATTGCTGTTCGCAGGCCAAAATCCGATGACGGCATTGGCCTCCAGCCATTTTTCCCGGATGATCTGGTCAAGCATCAGACGGGCATCATCATACAATTTCGAGGCTTCCTTGCCGATCACTTCGTCTGTGAGCAAGTCAGGGAATTTCCCGCCCATTTCCCATGCAATGAAGAAAGGTCCCCAGTCGATGAACCTGGATATTTGCTTCAGGCTGAAGCTTTTGAAGACACGTTTCCCCGTGAAAGATGGTGTCACGGGCCGGTAATTATCCCAATCGATCTTTTGACGGTTCAATACCGCATCTTCATATCGGATCAGCTGCCGGGAGGTCTTACGTGATTCAAAGTCACTGCGAAGGCCTTTATATTCTTTGCTGATGCTTTCCAGGAATGGTGTTTTCTGATGACCGCTGAGCAGACTACCGGCAACGGATACACTACGGGATGCATCCAGCACATGCACCACACCTTGATCATATTCCTCTGCGATCTTGACCGCGGTATGCATGCGGGAAGTGGTCGCACCACCGATCATCAACGGTTGCTTCATTTTGCGTCTTTTCATTTCCTGCGCGACGTGCACCATCTCATCGAGAGATGGGGTTATCAATCCGCTCAGCCCGATGATATCGACATTGTGTTTCACTGCTTCTTCCAGGATCCTGTCAGCGGATACCATTACTCCGAGGTCAATGATCTCGTAGCCATTGCAGCCGAGCACAACGCCGACGATGTTCTTTCCGATATCATGCACGTCACCTTTCACAGTAGCCATGAGTATCTTTCCCGCGGATGATGCCTGTGCCTTTTCCAGCTCAATGAACGGTGTGAGGACTGCCACGCTTTTCTTCATGACCCTTGCACTTTTCACCACTTGCGGCAGAAACATCTTGCCGGCGCCAAACAGGTCACCCACAATGTTCATGGCATCCATCAAAGGACCCTCTATCACATCCAAAGGACGCGGGTATTGAAGTCTCGCTTCTTCCGTATCGGCATCGATGTATTCGGTGATGCCGTTGACGAGTGCGTGTTTGAGTCTTTCCTGCACCGTGTTAAGCCGCCAGCTCTCGTCTCTTTCCTGTGTTTTGCCTTTGGATTTTACCTTATCGGCGAATCTGATCAACCGCTCTGTGGCTTCGTTGTTTGCATTATTCCGGTTGAGGATGACATCCTCGCAGTATTCGCGCAGTTCGGGTTCTATTTCGTCGTAAATGACGAGCTGTCCTGCATTCACGATCCCCATGTCCATTCCGGCCCTGATGGCATGATAGAGGAACACGGAATGCATGGATTCGCGCACGTGATCGTTGCCGCGGAAGGAGAATGACAGATTGCTGACGCCGCCACTGATCTTCACCAATGGGAATTTTTGCTTGATGACGCGGGTGGCTTCTATGAAATCGACGGCGTAGTTGTTGTGCTCTTCCAGTCCTGTGGCGACAGCGAAAATGTTAAGGTCGAAGATGATGTCTTGTGGCGGGAATCCTACTTCCTCTGTGAGGATCCTGTAAGCCCTCTCCGCAATGGTGATCCTTCTCTTCAGATCGTCCGCCTGTCCATCTTCGTCGAATGCCATGACGATCACTGCTGCGCCATAGCTTCGGCAGATGACGGCCTGTTCGATGAATTTTGCTTCTCCCTCTTTCAGTGAAATGGAGTTGACGATGCATTTGCCCTGCACGCATTTCAGTCCCGCCTCGATGATGCTGAACTTGGAAGAGTCGATCATGACGGGTATGCGGGCAATATCCGGTTCGCTCTGCAGTTGGTTGAGGAAAGTGACCATGGCCAGCTCGCCATCCAGCAAGGCATCGTCCATGTTCACATCAAGGATCTGTGCGCCGCTCTCTACCTGTTGACGGGCGACGGTCAGTGCCTCTTCATATAGGCCATCACGGATAAGTCTCGCGAATTTCTTCGAGCCGGTGACATTTGTCCTTTCGCCAATGTTGACGAAGTTTGTCTCCGGGCGGATCACCAATGGCTCCAGTCCTGCCAGTCGGAGGTATGGTTTTATGATGGATGGTGTAGTCATTCTTTTAATTTGTTGGAGTGTGACGGGATAGTAGCATCGGAGTATGCGGCAAATGGCGAGTCTATGACTTTGACGGTGTGCATACCCTAATCTGCCAACACTTTTTCCATGACAGGCAATGGCCTGGGTTTTATCTTTTTTACGTGTTCCGCGATATGCCTTATATGGTCTGGTGTGGTGCCGCAGCAACCGCCGACAATATTCACGAATCCTTCTTGCGCCCATTCTTCAATATGATGGGCCGTTTCTGCGGGCGTTTCATCGTATTCACCCATGGCATTAGGCAGTCCCGCATTGGGATATGCAGACGTATAGCATCCCGCTATCTGCGATAACTCCTTAATATGTGCCCGCATCTGATCCGCACCCAGGGCGCAGTTAAGTCCGATGCTCAATGGCTCGGCATGCTGCACGGAAGTGTAGAACGCTTCCAGTGTTTGTCCGCTGAGTGTCCGTCCTGATGCATCGGTGATGGTGCCGCTGATCAAAAGGGGAAGTGATTTTTTACCGATATCCCGGAAGAATTTTTTTACCGCATAGATGGCTGCCTTGGCATTCAAGGTGTCGAAGATGGTCTCGATCAGCAGCAGGTCGACCCCGCCATCCACCAAAGCTTTGACCTGTTCGTAATAGGCATCCGCCACTTCGTCAAAAGTGATGGAACGATATCCCGGATTGTTCACGTCGGGCGAGAGCGATAAGGTTTTATTCATGGGGCCTATCGCGCCTGCGACAAAAGGTCCTGCAGTATCCCGCTTTTCGGGGTGCCTGTCCAGGAAAGTCTCTACCGCTTCTTTGGCGCAATTGACAGCGGCGATATTGAGTTCATAAGCCAGCTTGCTCATCTGGTAGTCTGCCAAAGAAACAGACTGTGCATTGAAAGTATTGGTTTCGATGATGTCGGCGCCCGCTTCGAGGTATTCGAGGTGTATCGCTTTGATGATATCCGGCTGGGTGATGGAAAGCAGGTCGTTATTGCCCTTTAGGTCGGATGGCCATTGGGCGAACCGGCTTCCCCGGTAGTCTTCCTCTTGCAGCTTGTATCGCTGTATCATCGTGCCCATGGCCCCATCGATGATGAGAATTTTTTCGTTAAGGAGATCCCGAATGTCTTTCATGAATAAGCTATTCTTTGAGTGAATGATCTTGATAGCCAGATTCGGGAGCATGAATAACAAACAGGCACATGGCGGGATGGGGAATCTCCGATGATGCTGTTTATTAGTTCAGTCGTTCCCTGGTTGGCAGGATGGACAGGCCGAACAATAAACAAATCCGCCTGTCGATGATGCAAAAATATCATCAATTTCCCGTAATACAATGCGTCATCGCATGACATATCTATCGATGGGCAAGCGATTCTGAAGACTTCTGGCCAAAGTCATCTCATCCGCATATTCCAATTCACCGCCGAATGCGATGCCTCTGGCAATGGTGGTGACCTTGACGGGGAAGTCTGTCAGTTTCTTTTGGATATAGTAAATGGTGGTATCTCCCTGAATAGTGGGACTCAATGCGAAAATCAGTTCCTCGATGTCTCCTGTCTGTACCCGTTGAATGAGGGATTCTATGTTCAATTGATCCGGACCGACACCGTCGAGTGGGGAGATGATCCCTCCCAAGACATGATACCGGCCATTGAATTGTTGGGTACTCTCGATGGCGATCACATCTCGGATGCTCTCGACTACACAGATGAGTTCTTTTTTCCGCGACGCATTCCTGCAGATGGAGCATGCATCCGAATCGGATATATTATGGCAGTGTTTACAGAAACGAATGTCCAGACGCACCCGTGCGATGGTTTCACTGAATGACTTGACTTCTGACTCGTCTTGTTTGAGTAAGTGAAGAACCAAGCGCAGGGCTGTTTTTCGGCCAATACCCGGCAGCCGGCTGAATGCATTCACGGCGGATTCAAGCAGTTCGGATGAGAATTGCATGCTGTAAAGTTACGGCTAGTTGCCCATCTCCCGGAGGTTGATCTCAAGCTCGTTGTCCCATCCTGCACGGATATTGAGTTTTTGTTTTCCGGGCACTATCCTCTCCGGCTGCAGTTTCTTCCAGTAGTTCCCGGTGTCCCATTTGCCATTGCGGTTCCGATCGAAAAGAATCCGGAATTCATACTCCCCGGGTCGGAAGAGCTTGTATTGGTATCGGGTGCGGAGTAATGGTTCTGTTCGTTCCAGCCGCTCATCCTTGTAGATCAGTAGAACGGGTCTTGACGTAGTGTCAAGATTGGTGACGCGTACATTGAGGCTGCCGTAATCACTCTCCTTCTTCGTTTCGAACTTGATGGTATCAGTCCTGGTGGTGTAGTTGCCAGCTGTATCCATCGCGAAATCCTTGGAAACAATGAGCCTGTACTTGCTTCCTTCCAGCCAGCGGTGGGATAAGGTCAGTTTTTTCATGGTGCTGTCTGGCTGGACATGGAACGGCATCAGGGGTTTGAAATCTTCGCCGGTGAGTGAAATCCTGGAGGTATCGAAAGACTTGAGCTTGCTTTCGAACGTAAGGATAAGGTCGTTGAGAATGTCCTGTTTTTCAGCTTCGAGGCTTGTTGCGAATCTGAGTCTTTTGTCATCTTTATTTCTGACTGTCGGGGTGGGTCCGCTACCGGTGGGGGTTTTTTTCTGCACATCCGGTTCCTCCGTGAACGCATACAGCGTAATCTCATTCGGCTGGTTTGCCGTGACGGCACTGTCGAAAAAGCCCAGGTATTCAGATTTCTGGTCATATTTTAACCCTCCGTCAGCGTCTTTGAGTGCGAATATCCTGTATGTCCCTGGCGCGAGATATCGGAAAGTAAAATCCCCGTTGCTTTTTGTCCGGGTAGTGTAGCGGGGCTTTTCCTTTGCCACTGCTGAATCGTCAGGATTTCGGTGCAATATGACGGTGATGAGGCTGTCGGTTTTTCCGGTTTCGGCATAAAAGACCCTGCCTGTGATGAGGCCACTATCGATTGTCGGACCCGTGGAGAAGACATACGTGAAATCACGAAGTGAATTATTTTCATTGATATCTTTTATCGCATCTCCGAAATCAATGCTATAGGTGGTGTTGGGTTCGAGGGTATCCTTGATCTTTATGCTGACATTGCGGAGCTTTCCCTCCGCCTGTGGTTTGACTTTTGGCACGGGGGAATACTCCAATTTCTCGAATGGGTTATCGAGTTGGATATACTCGTTGAATTCGATGTTGATGCGATTGCCTTTGAAGTTAGTTGTAAAGCCAGCCGGCTCCGCTTTGACCAGGACAGGCGGCAGGGTATCTCTGGGACCACCAGTTGGCGGGAGCGGCTGACCGCAAGATCCGGCGAACAGGATGAAGATGAAGCAGATGGCAATTCCTGCCAGGAATAGTGATCTCAACCTTTTTAGAGCAAATTTCGTGAAACTTTGCATCCTGCTTTCATTGTATCGAAAATTTCCCAACAATTGTCACCATTGTCCGTTGTATCACCAGACAAACTACTTCAGTATGGGTGTACATATGTTTAAAAAGGCGCAAAAAGTGCCTGTGAGTCTTGATGTAGCGTGGGATTTCTTTTCGCATCCTAAGAACCTGGCAGTCATGACCCCATCATACCTGAACCTCAAACTGACCAATCCGCTTTTCGGGGATGAGATGTATGCTGGGCAAGTCATCACGTACAACGTAAAACCGATATTGGGCATTCCGATGTTCTGGATGACAGAGATCACGCA
>CAJBPC010000154.1 GCA_903957405.1 uncultured bacterium
ATCCCACTCCATCACATGTGGCTTGATCATTGAAACCGCAAAATCCCTCGTGGCATCCGCTATCTGTTTGGTGCTATCATCTTTCCTGAAATCCATGACGTTGGGTTGTACCTGCAATATAAGGAAAGATAATGCGAAACTAACAACTGTTAGTTTACGGTAAGATATGGTGCCAACCGGGAATATATTTCTTCGGTGACAAGTGCCACCCTCATAACATCTTCCTTTTTGATGAAGGGGCCGTGCTGCTGCCGGTATGCAATGATCGCCTTAGCTTGCCTGTACGACAGATAGGGATGCGATTGGAGTGCTTCTGGTGTGCAATGATTTAGATTCAATACCGATGGCCCAGATAATGAATCCAGTACCAAAAAAGGGCGCACTGCCTGGAAGGTAGAATCGGGGAGTCCGAAAGTCTCTCCAACTTGTTCGATCGTGTGAAATCCTCCCAGCTTTGACCGGAAATTAATGATCCGCAATGCCAGTTTTGGACCGATACCCGGAAGGGATTCCCATGCCGCACTGTCGGCTGCATTAACAGGTACGATGATTGGTTTTCGGGGGATAAAACGATGGATATTGTTTTGCCTTGTAAGATCAGAGCCATAGCCTTGCTGGAACCTCGTGGTATCGGGCTTAGGAATGCTGACATATGGCATCAACAACTCATAAGCTGCAGGAGGGAAGCCGTAGATCCTTGCCAGGTCATCGGGCTTGCGAAACTTGCCGCCTTTTGACAGATAGTTCCTGATTGTGTGAATATTTCTGTCAGGGATACCGAGATTTTTCCAATCCTGATCACTGGCTGTATTCGGATTGAAAAAAAAAGGTTTTGAATTGGCAGGATTGAATTCTTCCCGACCGCCTCGATTTGTTCGTTTCGAAAATGAACTGGGGCGGTTCCCTGGATAGAAGTTTTGTTCTGAGGAGGCAGCCTCCGTCTTTTTTAACTGTAACATTTCGAGTTCGGAGGCGGATATTTCCGGCTTCTTCTCTGAAAAATAAATTGGGACGAGCCAGAGGCTGATGATCAACACCAACAGAAATAAAAGTCCACGCCTTTCCTTACGGTTGAAATCCAGTAACGATCCGATCCATTTTTGCCACATACCACAAACTTGATGGGACAAACATACGGCTCGTGATCGTGGTCGAAAAGGACAGAAACAACTGTCTGGACTGTATTATCAACACGTATTCTCGGAAAATCACCATCGAAAAGCTAGAGATTCAGACAAACCATGCTTGGATGGTTCCGCACAAGCAATTGATTCATGGCTTGCGGTGCAGGGTATACGTGACCGATAGTGCCATTCGTTTTCTGTTCGTATTGGATCTTTTATGCCAATTGACGAGATCCTCAATGAAAGCGGTTCCTTTGCTGCCAACGATGGTGACCATTCTGTCTTCCCCGAACCTTTTTACAGCACGTTTATAGGGCATGAAACGTGAGTAGATCTTATCGATCGTCAGTTTATCATTTGAGGAGGGGATGACGACATGCGCACCGCCATCGATATCCACATCATTGAGGTAAACGAACATGGTGAGCCCTTTGAAATCAGGCACATCATAATGAAACTCTTTGTTGCACACTTCGCCGGCTGGCTTCTGGATGGAG
>CAJBPC010000155.1 GCA_903957405.1 uncultured bacterium
CCCTCCGCACCATACAACAGCTGGATCTTCCCAAATTGGCACCTGATAGGCGTGTATTGGGAGTCATTCGGCCAACTGCAGAAATCATAGGCAAGTTCACCATTACGAGACATATTGGCGTTTTAGGAACGACAGGAACCATCAATTCTTTTTCGTATCCCCTGGAGATAAAAAAGTTTTATCCAGATATCTCTGTTTTTCAGCAGGCATGTCCCATGTGGGTGCCCCTCATAGAAAATAACGAGTATCAATCTCCCGGAGCCGATTATTTCGTGCAGAAATGTATTGACCAACTGCTGACACAATCGCGGAACATTGATGCCATCTTGTTGGCTTGTACGCATTACCCACTTTTAGCGGATAAGATTCGTCTCTATCTTCCTTCGGGTGTAACACTCCTCTGCCAGGGTGACATCGTCGCTGAGCGTCTGCAAGACTATCTGAAGCGGCATACCGCGATGGAGCAGAGGATCATCCAACGCCCGGAGGGCGGGGATCTAAGATTTTTCACAACGGATTCAACCTTGGATTTCGATCTTCAGGCGAATATATTTTTTGGTCAACCGGTTAAATCACAAGTTTTGAAACTAACTCAGTAGAACAACACTGATTTGCTTCATTTTTCATACCTTTGCCGTCCTTTCACAAATTCACGGGTGTGGTGACCTGTGGATGGACCGGAAACAAGGGTCGTTCTCCCGGCTCACATTTCAGAAAAGTGAAAAAGTAAAAATTATCATGAAACGTACTTTTCAACCCCATCGTCGTCGCCGGAAATCAGTACATGGTTTTCGCAAGCGCATGCAAACCGCCAACGGCCGCAAGGTCCTTGCCAGCCGTCGTAGTAAAGGAAGGCACAAGTTGACTGTCTCTAGCGAATTCAAGCAGAAATAGGATCTTAAAGTGGCAAGATATTGATAGCTCCGGAATATTTCCGGGGCTATTTGTTGTTGATACATCCATCAATACATCTATTCTGGAATCCAAGCATACCTTAGGACCCAAAGAGCGATTAAAAAGCCGAAAGCAAATTGGTTTGCTCTTCTCAAGCGGAGATCGATTCAACGTAAAGAGTTTTCGTGTGTCATACCGTCGACATGCAGTGGATGCAGGACACCTTAGAGCGGGGTTCGGGGTGAGTTCTCGCAATTTCAAGAGGGCAGTTGACCGCAATCGAATCAGGAGGCAAATGCGGGAGGCTTGGCGTCTGCAACACACTGACTTGAGAAGTCGGGTTGCTGAATGGGCTGATTCCTTGGATATTTTTCTGATTTACACCGGTCGTGACATTCCGGAATTTCTCGAAATTTTCGACATTGTCGCCGCTGTCATTCACAAACTCAAAACAAGGTTCAACCATGAAGTCAGATAACTTAAAGGACATGGGATCTTGGTTGCAAAGGGTTTTTTCTCTACCATTTATCGCCGCCATTCGGGTCTATCAAATGGTTATTTCTCCATGGATTGGACCCAAATGCCGGTTTACGCCAACCTGTTCCACATATGGCATAGAGGCCTTCAAAAAATATGGGGCTATAAAAGGATTTTGGCTCACAGTAAAAAGGTTGTCGAGGTGTCATCCTTTCGGGGGATCCGGTTTCGATCCTGTCCCATAAAAAATGGGTATGAAATATCTTAGTAAGATTTCATACCCATTTATCATTATCATCAAATCAGTGCTTGAATCTTTCGCCAATTTTTTTCCAGTCCACGACGTTCCAGAATGCGGCCAGATACTCTGCGCGACGATTTTGATATTTCAGGTAGTAGGCATGTTCCCAAACATCCACACCCAATAAGGGAGTTCCTTTTACTTCTGCAACATCCATCAACGGGTTATCCTGGTTTGGTGTGCTCGTGATGTCAAGCTTGCCATCTTTCAAAATAAGCCAGGCCCATCCACTGCCGAACCTTGTCAAACCCGCGTTGTTGAATTTTTCTTTGAATGCATCAAATGAGCCGAATGCGCTGCTGATCGCATCAGCCAGTTCTCCAGTAGGGTTGCCTCCTGCATTTGTACCGAGACTTTCCCAAAAGAAAGTGTGGTTCCAATGTCCGCCGCCATTATTTCTTACTGCCGGTGAAATAGTTCCTGCTGAAGCGATCAATGTCTCGAGGGATTTATTTTCATGATCCGAACCTGCAATGGCTTTGTTCAGGTTATCCACGTAAGCCTGATGATGCTTTCCGTGGTGAATTTGCATGGTCAGGGTGTCGATGTGTGGTTCCAGTGCATCATGGCTGTAGGGAAGTGGTGCTAAAGTGAATGGCATAAATGTTTTTTTAGAATACAAAGTTACGGCCATTCGGTTCAACAGGAAGATGGTAAAGGATTTTTTGAAGTATTTCAGACAATCAGGTTAGCTGTTTTCACTTGCGCTTAGTACGGAAAAACTCCTTCATCAGCCATATTGCATCCTCTTTCAGCACACCTTTTGTCACTGAAGTTTTTGGGTGGAACGGCCATTTGTCTCCTGTAACCCTAAGGTGACCGTTTTTTTCATCATCTGTTCCCCATACCACCCTACCTATTTTGCTCCAGTATAGGGCGCCTGTACACATGAGGCAGGGCTCCACAGTAACGTATAGGGTCGCATCAGGAATATACTTGGCGCCCAGATTGTTGAAAGCGGATGTTATCGCGATCATTTCGGCATGGGCTGATGAATCATTGAGTTTTTCCACCATGTTATATCCTCTGGCAATGACCCTGTCGCCGATGGTTATGATGGCACCCACCGGAACTTCCCCTTCATCGAACGCTTTTCGCGCTTCTGTGAGTGCGAGTTTCATGAAATGCTCGTCATTTAAGATCATTGCAGGATGTATATTTTATTGCAAATTTTAATAAACCTTTTATTCATTGTAAGTTCAAGTGATAAGTGCAAAGTTCATTGAGTAGATCTGGTTAGCAGATGTATAATTAAATTTTCAGATAGGCCTGTTGATCATGTTGTCCTTTACTCGCTGAACCTCCTGATCGATTATAAAGGTAAGATCCGTTTTCTTTGGAAAGAACCTTCTGATAACACCAATTCTGTTTTCAACTGTTCCTTTATTCTGGCTGGTGTAAGGTCTTGTAGAATATATATCAACATCCAGCTTTTCAGATACCACTTTGTGCATACAAAAAGCCTCGTCATGATCAAAAGTTGCTGTTTTAAGCCAATTTTTTTAGGGTACGGGTAATTTTCTTGGTTACCTCTTCACTTGACTTACTATTCACATTTCTAGTGTATGTTTTAGA
>CAJBPC010000156.1 GCA_903957405.1 uncultured bacterium
ATAATTTTACAATTACCAGACTAATGAGCCCATAATGTCCGAATTTGTCATTTAACTCAATACTGAAGGTTTCAATGGCCGGATCTTGCATGATTTCTTTGACTTCAGCGACACTGTACCGAATGGTTCGAAGATTAAATTGGTTGGATCGGAGTGTTAATTGTGAAATCCGTTCTATATCATGCTCCTCAAACCTAGAGACCTTGGCATTCATTTGTAATGTAAGGAGAAACTCATCCATGTTTGTAACCGTCTGAGCCAGTTGTTGACGGTCACTTTCTTCCTTATATTTTCGGGTTCTTTCTCCATCCGTATGAGCATACGTGGCGGTCTCGAAAAGATTTTGTTCAATGAGAAAGGGAAGGTACAATGCGGGATCCTCTGGCAATTCAGGCACTATCACTTGTGGCAGATGCATTCTCACTATTTCACGTTCGGCAGGATTGTCATCCAAAAATACCATGGAGTCGAATCCTATATTCAGGATCTGTTGTATTTTGGTTATGTTGTCGGATTTGCTTTCCCAATTCGCGATGAATATCGAAATGTCGTCCAATTCAAGAATCATCTCAGCATGATGAAGGAAAGCATTTTTCGCAATATCTTCCTCGTTCTTAGAACACACGGCCAGGATGATCCCACGCTTGGAAAGCTCTTTGAGCCATTTCTGCAGCCGCGTAAAGGCTTTTCCAATTCCCAATGAACCGATTTGTATCCCCTCTATCCCATCATCCCCAATGATACCTCCCCAAAGGGTATTATCTAGATCCAGTATGACACATTTTATAAATCGCCCCCGTTGGCTCTCTATGATCTTCACAATAGAGACTGACAGCCATTCGATGTAGGGCAGTGTGTAATGCAGGTCTGCGTTTACCACCAGTGTGTAATCGGTAACTTTATCTGCCCACCCTTCGGGCCTTCCGTGGATGAGGATCATGTTATCGATGGACGAAGTGAGATCATGCAACAGGTAATTGATCTTGCTGACCTGAAACTGCCAGGATATCGGCAATTTGTTGCCATAATTTCCGAAAACATTGTCTTCAAATCTCGCCGAATGATCAGGAAAAAGAATGATGCATTGAGGAATTTCCCTCCGGAGCGTATGAAGATGATCACGCAATCTTGCAACATATTTATCAGCGAAATTGCCACGTTCCAGCCCTTCACAGGAATAAAACTGATCACGAAGTGCCAATGTCGACTCATGCCAAACAATGAAATCAGGTTTGAATTCGTATAGTCCGGAATTACTATCCAATAATTCGAAATCTGTAGTATTATAGTCCGCAGTGTAGATGTCTAATGCCAGCCCTTTTATCTTAGCTGAGTTTCGGATACTTCGTTCTAAGAATTGCATGGCGTATGTTCCCAATATCGCAATCTTGCTTTTTTTCATAATTGTCATTTATCCAACTGAATGGATCTGGCAGTATAGGTTGATCTCTGATTGATCGAATCTTTCTGTCAAAAGAAAAATATTTGACTACTTGAAATCTAATCTTCAAAATCCTTTATTTATTAGATTTTTTTTCCTGATAGATTCAATCAAAGCCTTCAATCATTCCATTGCTGCTGCGCTGATATCCTCAACTACAATAGGAAGTCCCTGCCTTCTTAATTTTTTTTCAGCATTTACCACTGTTTTAAGTTTGCAATGGTCTGCCCATGGATGTCAATTCTTCAATGATTTTTCAAATTTATTTTCGAGCTTTTCCCATATATACATCCTGAAATGATTCGTTTATATAAGTCTTTCATGGTTTTTAAAATGAACCTCATAGTCGGATGCTGTCTAACCGATAATTTTGCATGGTATTCCCATATTTTAATTTTAACAGAGACCAATATTTTGCACCTTTCAGCAATGGGTTCTAATTCATTTCTTCTTTACGTATTTTGTCTATTGCTTCGTTTTTGACTTTGATGACAAGGAAACGTCTAAATACAATGGATGCCTTCGGAAGGGTTTCCTAATCGACTTTGGTGAATGCATGAGGCCTGTCGTAAGAAATCTCCTCTATTTGCTCCGGATGGCCTTTATGTTGCAGGGAGTCGGCAAAAATGCCTGAGACGCCGAGTGGTCATTCCTTTGCAAAACCTATATCGTTCTCTGTACATGCTATGTTCGTGAAACCCATGAAGTGATAATGGCCTTATCGGTCGGCTGTTTCATCCATGCGAATCCTTGTAATAATTAAGTGATCAGCCTCAGCCTCCGTCAATTCAGAATATTGCTTTCTGATGTTCCAAGGTTTATGATCGAAAACCCTGCAAGGTCCGGCTACCTGATGAAACGGCATCATGCGCGCCAATTTCTGTGACATGGCGTCAGACAAATGCGTGAAACCATGAGACAAGCCTTCATATGGAGCGGATGCCTGAGGATACTTCCCGTTGTCAAAGGTCAACCCGCGGAATCATCGCGAACAAATGAGATTCGAATGGAACAAAGTATACATAGCGTCAACCTTTTACGAAATGATCTAACGCATTGAACCATACACATGTACCCAGTCTCAGAACAGAAAATTGAAAGGTAGAATCCCTTGTGAA
>CAJBPC010000157.1 GCA_903957405.1 uncultured bacterium
CGAGGTCGATGCCTTTTTCGCTGACGATCATCCTTCGGCTGTTGGAAAGGCCAGTGACCCTTACCTGCAGGCGCATGTGTTCTGCAAGGTATTTTTCCTGTTTTTTTAATTGTGCGAGCAGTCTCCGTCCGACATTTCCCGTGCCTGTGATGAATAGGTTCACCTGTTTGTAGGTAGTTTCGAAAAACTCTTCATGCAATACGTTGAGTGCTTTTCCGACATCGGCCGTGGAGATCACTGCGGAGATATTCCGTTCAGAGGAGCCTTGTGCGATGGCTCTGACGTTGACGCCGTTGCGGCCCAGTGCACCGAACATTCGTCCGCTGATGCCCGGGTGGCTTTTCATTTGTTCTCCAACGAGTGCGATGATCGAGAGTTCTTTTTCGATGCGCAGGGGTTCGACTTTCTGCAAGGAGATCTCCACGGAGAATGCCGCGTCTACGGCATCCCTGGCTTTATCGCTGAGCCGGGTATCTATCCCGACGCAGATGCTGTGTTCCGAAGATCCCTGAGTGATCAGGATGACGTTGATGCGTGCGAGTGCCAGGGCTTCGAAGAGACGTTTTGAGAAACCGGGTACTCCGACCATGCCGCTTCCTTCGAGGCTCAGCAGCGCGACATGGTTGATGCTGGATATCCCGCGGACGATATCCGCCTGTGGGGTACTTCTGTTTTCAATGACGGTGCCCGCATCATCCGGTGCGAAAGTGTTCTTTACCCAGACGGGGATGTTTTTTGACATCACCGGCTGTATCGTTGGGGGGTAGATCACTTTCGCGCCGAAATGGGAGAGTTCCATGGCCTCTTGGTAAGAGATGGAGGGGATGTTGCGTACATTGCTCACCCAGCGCGGATCGGCGGTCATCATGCCCGATACGTCGGTCCATATCTCCAGGATGGAGGCATCCGCTGCGGCTGCAATGATGGCTGCGGTGTAGTCGGACCCGCCCCTTCCAAGTGTCGTTGTCGTGCCCTTCGCGTCAGCTGCGATGAAGCCGGGCACCAAGGTGATCTCCACGTCGTGGTTGCTGAAGAATTTTCGGATGGTCTCACCCGTGTGTTCGATATCGACAGTTGCGTGTCCGTAGTCGTCATCTGTGCGGATCAGTTCGCGTGCGTCTTTCCAGGAGACCTTGCATCCATGGGCGAAGCATGCGGCAGTGATGATCTGGGAAGAAAGCAGTTCCCCGAAGCTCACGATCCTGTCTTTGGTGCGGGCGGATATCTCTCCGAGCAGGAATACGCCATTGCAGATGTCTTCAAGGTCGTTGCATGTTTTTTTGACTAAACTGAGTGTCGCGCTTTGTCCGTTCAGGGGCAGCAATGCCTTGACGGTATCCATGTGTCTTTGCTCGATCTCCGTCAGTATCACCCGGTAGCTTTCGTCGCCGGCGGCGGCCTCGTTGCCGCAGTGCAGCAGGGTGTCGGTGATGCCGCTCAGTGCGGATACGACCACCACTGCCTGTCCACGGCCAAGGCGTTGTTTGACGATCTGTATGACTTTTCTGATATTATCGGCGTTCGCCACGGAACTGCCGCCGAATTTCAAAACCTGTTTCATGTTGGATGTAGGGAATATAAATAAAAGTAAGATGGTTGCTGATGATGACGGCCCCCGGCCTGGTGGATGATATGTGATGCGGTAACCCTTAACGGGTTGTAATAATCGTAGCTCCGGAAGTTACCGGGAGAGTGGAAGCAATGCTGTATGAGTAGGCGTGCACCATCGTTATGATGGCAATATACGCCGCAATGCCGAATAATCAAATATCAGAAAATGGAATTTGCGGTATCTTGTCGTTCGAACCTTCTAGACCGTATAATTTTATGAGCGCACAGTCTTTATCAGGCCTGCAACAGTTTAAAACGCAGGTAGGCATCAAGTATCAGTTATACAACAGCCTCTTCACATCTTTGCCGTTCCACCGCATTGAGAAGACGGGTATTCTCTTGTCATTGCTTCTTTCCAATTGCGAGGAAGGGTATCGGCGGAAGATGAGTCCGGTCGAGATCATTGATGATTTCTTCAGCCGGCACACCACCTACGCTACGGAGCAGGAGCGGCTGGATGTGTTGTTCCGATTCGTGCAGTATGTCGAGCGGCAGGTCGTACTATTCGATGCCCTCGAGGACGCTGCCTTCAGAGATGTCAACGATATGTCAGGCGCCGGTACGCTGAAGCATTTGGAGAACGAAGTGCGACAGACGGAATCCGAGGTGCAGTTGGAGAAGAAGCTCCGGGATTTTGCCGTGCGGCTTGTACTGACGGCGCATCCAACTCAGTTTTATCCCGGCTCGGTACTGGGGATCATCAACGATCTTTCGCGTGCCGTGGCGGAGAACAATGTCGGGCAGATCAACAGCTATCTGCAGCAATTGGGTAAGACGCCATTTTTTAAAAAGCGGAAGCCGACGCCATACGATGAAGCGGTCAGCCTGATATGGTATCTGGAAAATGTATTTTATCATGCATCTGGCCGCATTGTCAGCTTCATGAAGTCGCAGTTCGGAGATGCCATGTCGCCCGGCAATCCTGTCATCCAGATGGGATTCTGGCCCGGCGGTGACCGTGATGGCAATCCTTTCGTGACTGCGGAAACGACCGTGAAAGTGGCGGATGCCCTCCGGGGAAGCATCATTAAGTGCTACTATATGGATGTCCGCAGACTCCGTCGTCGCCTCACTTTCGAAGGGGTGGAAGCGCCGTTGCAGGAGCTTGAGAAAAAACTGTACAACAATATTTTCATACCGGGGCTTCGCACGGAACTCACGAGGGATGAAATCCTCAAGACACTCCATGAGATCCGGCATACGATGCTTTATCAGCACAACGGGTTGTTCATTTCCATGATCGACAATCTGATCAGCCGGGTGGAGATCTTTGGTTTGTATTTTGCGTCGTTGGACATTCGTCAGGACAGTGCAGTGCATGGCACCGTGCTTGCATCGCTGGCAGCCACGCATGGCATGCTGCCAGCAGATTATCCATCGCTTTCCCTGGACGCAAAGCTGGAAGCGCTTTCAAGCTTGTCGCAGCCCCTGCCGTCAGGTGTGGCCGATGATATGGCCAGGGAGACGCTGGATACCTTTTCGGCGATACGGACCATCCAGCAGGGAAATGGGGAGCCCGGGGCGAGCCGATACATCATCAGCCAGTGCAACAGTGCGCATGATCTGATGGAGGTGTTGGCCTTGTTCGTGCTTGGCGGCTGGGAGCGTGAAGAGATCACCGTGGATATCGTTCCGTTGTTTGAGACCGTCGATGATTTGTTGCAGGCGGAGCGGATCATGCATTTGCTGTATGCGCATCCTGTGTATTCCGCGCATCTGGCACGAAGGGGGAACCGACAGACCATCATGCTCGGATTCAGTGATGGCACAAAGGATGGCGGATATCTCATGGCGAATTACAGCATCTACAAGGCAAAGGAGGATCTTACCCGGATATCGAGGCAGTTTGGCATAGATGTCGTTTTTTTTGACGGTCGTGGCGGGCCACCGGCGAGGGGTGGCGGAAAGACTCACAAGTTTTACTCATCCCTTGGCCGCAATATCGCCAATCGGGAGATCCAGCTGACCGTGCAGGGGCAGACTGTCAGTTCGAATTTCGGGACGGTGGATGCTGCTCAATACAACATCGAACAGCTTATTCACGCAGGTATCAGCAACGACTTGTTTTCTTCGCATGAAGTGACATTGGCCGCCGGTGAGCAGGCTTTGCTCGAGGAACTTGCCGGGGTCAGTTATGAGGCATATGTCTCCCTGAAGGAGCACCCGCATTTTTTAGACTATCTCGGGCATGCCAGTCCGCTGCGGTTTTATGCGGAAACGAATATCGGCAGTCGTCCTGCCAAGCGAGGGGCTTCAGGGCGCTTGTCGCTGAAGGATCTTCGTGCGATTCCTTTTGTCGGCGCATGGAGCCAGTTGAAGCAGAATGTGACCGGATATTATGGTGTGGGATCGGCCTTGCGACGCATGGATGAAGTTGGGCGTTTTTCGGAAGTCAGGGACTTGTACCGTCAATCGTCTTTTTTCAAGACCTTGATCGATAATTGCGAGATGGCCATGAAGAAATGCTTTTTCCCCCTCACGGAATTCCTGAGTGCGCATCCCGTTTATGGAGAGATATGGAATCGCATCTATAGCGAGTATGAGCTGACCCGACGATATGTGTTCATGCTGTCAGGCAAATCTGAGCTTATGGCGGGTTATCCGGTCGAGCAGTTGTCGGTGCAGATGCGTGAAAGGATCGTATTGCCGTTGACGACGATACAGCAGTATGCCATCACGCGGGTGCGGGAAATGGAGGAGAAGATGCTGCAGTCGCCGGAAAAGGCGGTGTATGAGAAGCTGGTGATGCGGTGTTCTTTCGGGATCATCAATGCCGGTCGGAATTCAGCTTAGCGATGTCGTTTTTTTAAGCGGTGGTCTTTTTTCTGTGCCGGTGCTGTTTTCTGAGCGGTAGTTGGTACGGAAGCTGTTACCGAAAGTGGTTCGGTATCTGTGACCGGCCTCATTGGTTTGCGTCCTGTGGAACAATGTCCGTTGAATGTGACACTTGATTCCGTGAGCAGTTTTCCTGTTCTGATGTCGCCCTGCACGACGGCCTGTCCCTGCAGTTGCAGCAAGGTCTCGATGTCGAGGTTTCCTTTCACGGTGCCATGTATTTCCGCCTTCAGGCAGGACACATCGCCAATGATCATGCCGGAGATCCCCAACAGGATCGCTTCCTGGCAGGTGATATTACCCATCACCGTCCCGTCGATGATGAGCGGTTCCTTGCTGAACAGGTTTCCTGTGAGGCATGTGCCAGAGCCGATGAATGCGACTTGGTCATTTGCCTGTTCTGAC
>CAJBPC010000158.1 GCA_903957405.1 uncultured bacterium
ATTTAGAATGGTTGTCTGCGAAATTTGAAGAACACAAAAAAGCAGATCATATTCTTTTGTTTATTCACATACCACCAATCAAATGGACCAAAAACGCCATCGAGTCGAAACCATTCCAGGAAATAGTGAAAAAACAAAAGAACCTGCGTGCAATTTTCCACGGACACGAACACGATCAGGACGGCATCAAATGGAAAGATGGCATACCATATCTCTTTGACAGCCACATGGGCGGAAACTGGGGCACCGCTTATAAAGGGTATCGCATCGTGGAATTATATAAAGGTGGAGCGATAAAGACATGGATCATGAACCCGACAAAAGCCATAAACAACGAAGATATCAGAGTAGGCAAAAACCTTCAATTGATGAGCTGAGCAAAGAACATCACTCCATAACCAAAAAAAATTAACATACCATCACCCAGCATTTTCTTTCAAAAAATCTCTAAGAGTCCGCCAAAACAAAAAACTCATTATGAAATTTGTACTGACGGCCACCCACAGTAAAAGCTCAAGAACCACAGTCATTTTACATGCTGCTGGTCAATTCCTTGTATAAAAAATATTTGACCGATACAGAACCAAAACGATATATGTCTTTTTCAAATCCAAGATTGATTTTACATGACGGCATCAATCCCCCCCGACACAAGCCCTTGCTGATACTGAAGAAATGCTACCCTAATAAATAAAGTATTGATGTTCAATATTTAAAATGTATTATGGATTGTTTTCCGGAACTTTTGTCCTGGCCTTTTGTTTACGCATCTACCCTAGCTAATAATTACTTTTCATTTATTTTATTTAGACCCTTCCACACATCCCCTGATGAATGATACATCATCTGGAAACATATCAAATCAATAAAAACTACAATATGAAAAAAGCTTTCTTAGCAACAGCACTCCTGTTCATGGCTTCAGTTTGGATCGGATGGAACTGGAAGATGATCCGCATACCCGTCATGAGCAAGGAGGGCATGATCGAATGCCTGAATATGGAAACCCTCGACGCATATCAGGCTGAAGCATCCACACCCTCATTTGCACGGATGCATCCTTCTCCGAAAAAGATAGGCTCCGAGCAATTGATGGGTAAAATGATAAAATTCAAGGTCACGGACGGCATGGATGCCAATGGATATTTCATCCCATCAAAAAAGAAATCGAAGCGTTGGCTGATCGTCATTCAAGAGTGGTGGGGTCTGAATGATAACATAAAGGTGGAAGCTGATAAATACTTCAAAGACCTCGGAGATGTGAACGTAATTGCCGTCGACATGTACGACGGAAAGGTTGCATCCACCCCAGATAGCGCTATGAAGATCATGCGCAGTGCAGATATGGCCCGTATGACCGCCATCATCAAAGGAGTGATCAGTCATGCCGGAACAGATGCTTCCATCTACAGCGTGGGTTGGTGTTTCGGTGGTATGTGGAGTCTTCAAACTGGCATCCTTGCCGGCAGCCAGGCTAAAGGAATTGTGATGTTCTACGGGCGACCTGAGAACGATATCAATAAATTGAAGTCGATCCAGTGTGATGTCATTGGTTTTTTCGGAAACCTCGACAAATCACCTTCACCTGAACTGGTGAATGAATTCGAAAAAAATATGCTGAAAGCTGAAAAACAACTCACCACACATAAATACCCTGCAGGCCACGGCTTCGCAAACCCAAGCAACCCGGCTTTCAATGCAGAAGCAACAGCTGACTCATATGCAAAAGCAATCGATTTTCTAAAAAAACACTAATCGATTCAGCATAAAATTCATTGACTATCAATATTTTGCAAAGACTGTCCTCTATTCGGACAGTCTTTTTCATTTGATTGCAATCATTCTTTCTCGTAGCGATTTCAATAGGATGTATATTTAATAAGATAGATTGAACCATACATGAACAGAAGAGATTTCATCGGAATGACGTCCTTGGGTGCTGGTGCCATCACGACCAACTTAGTCGAAAACAATCAGCATTTTCAGGATGTCGAACGCAATGCGGGAAATGAATCAATAAATGCCGACCTGATCATCGCCGGAGGTGGGCTGGGTGGGGTTGCGACGGCACTAGCAGCACTGCGTAATAACCTGCAGGTGATCCTCACGGAGGAAACAGATTGGATCGGAGGACAGATCACCTCGCAAGGCGTTCCCCCGGATGAACATCAATGGATCGAGACCCACGGTGCGCCGCTCTCCTATCGCCAGCTACGCAATGGAATAAGGGATTATTACCGGCAACACTATCCACTCACGGAAGATGCCAGAAGAAGGGAAAATCTCAATCCGGGTGACGGAGCTGTTTCAAGATTATGCCATGAACCAAGGGTTGCGCTTGCCGTCATGAACGGAATGCTCGCACCTTATCTCAGCACAGGAAGACTCAGGATACTGTTGGAATATAAACCCGTAAGTGCATCCGTATCAGGCAATCGTGTGTCTTCTCTCATGGTGAAATCGCTGCGCACAGGTACATTGAAGAAACTGATAGCACCCTGGTTCGTCGATGCCACTGAGCTGGGCGAGCTGCTGCCGTTGACTGGAACGGAATATATAACCGGAACGGAATCAATTTCTCAAACCAACGAACTCCACGCACCGCTGATCGCCGATCCGAAGAATCATCAGGCATTCACCATGTGCTTCGCCATGGACTACGTCCCGGGTGAAGATCATGTGATAGAAAAACCAGCGGATTATGCCTTTTGGAAAAATCATGTGCCGGCCTTAAATCCCGCCTGGCCGGGAAAATTGTTAAGCTTAGTTTACACCCATCCCTCTACCCTTAAACCCAAACAACTTGGCTTTCACCCTGAAGGCATACAAACAGGCGACAGCTTGAATCTCTGGAATTACCGGAAAATCATAAACAGACACAACTTCATAGCAGGAACATATCAAGGTGATGTCACCATGGTGAACTGGCCACAGAATGACTACATGCTGGGGAGCCTTATAGATGTGAATGAGAAAGTTTTCAAAAAACATGTAGACAGTGCAAAGCAATTGAGCCTCTCTCTGCTCTATTGGCTACAAACCGAAGCAGCAAGGACCGATGGAGGTAAAGGGTGGCGCGGACTTCGCCTTAGAAAGGATATCCTTGGCACTGATGATGGTCTTGCGAAATATCCGTATATCCGCGAATCCAGACGCATCAAAGCCCTCTTCACCGTTCTAGAAGAACATTGCGGCATGGAACAATCCGGCCGTAAGGCTGCTTATTTCAATGACAGTGTTGGAACAGGATACTACCATATTGACCTACACCCCAGTAACCGTGGCAACAATTATATCGACTTCCCTTCATTACCTTTTCAGATCCCCCTGGGATGCCTGATTCCTGTACGTATGGAGAACCTTCTGCCGGCTAACAAAAATATTGGCACTACGCACATAACCAATGGATGTTACAGGCTGCATCCCGTCGAATGGAGCATCGGAGAGGCGGTAGGTTGCCTTGTCGCATTCGCAAAAGAGAAAAATACCATCCCAAAAGAAGTAAGGGAAAATACACAAAGTTTGGCTGCCTTCAGGCATTTCATACGGGAGCAGGGTTTGGAGACGGATTGGCCCGTGAAGGAATTCAAATGAACATAACTAAGTTGACAACATCCAACCAATACAAATGAAAAAACAAGCCTAAAATTCAGGCATCCACGCTTGACTTATATTTCATTTTACATCAACCAGGGATTAAATGTAAAGATTGTAACTTCAATGCTTTCACGACTTTCGTCAACAAACAGTCCCTAATGCATACAAGGGATATGAAAAAGATAGCATTACTCTGCAATCCGCTGGCCGGAACGGGAAGAGCTGTGGTCCTGACAGATCAAA
>CAJBPC010000159.1 GCA_903957405.1 uncultured bacterium
CGTGCAATGGCTTTTACCTTGAGCGGGCTTATCTGCTGTAATTCGGTGCCTCTTTGGTGATCACGACATCGTGTGCATGGCTTTCTTTCATCCCCGCGTTGGTGATCTTGATGAACCGGGCTTTCTGCAATGCGCTGATATCCGGAGCGCCGCTGTACCCCATGCCCGACCGGAGTCCGCCGATGAACTGTGCGATGACCTCGTTGAGGTAGCCCTTGTACGGCACACGCCCTTCAATGCCTTCCGGGACGAGTTTTTTGATATCGGAATCCACATCCTGGAAATACCTGTCGCTGCTGCCTTGTTGCATCGCGCCGATGGAACCCATCCCTCTGTATTGTTTGAATTTCCTGGCCTCGTAGATGATGGTTTCACCCGGGCTTTCTTCCACCCCGGCAAAAACACTGCCCATCATCACGGCGGAGGCGCCTGCGGCGATGGCCTTTACTACATCTCCCGTGTATCGGATGCCGCCGTCTGCGATGAGCGGGATGTTTAATTTTTTTAAGGCATGTGCCGCTTCCATGATGGCCGTTACCTGCGGCACACCTGCTCCGGCGACGATGCGCGTGGTGCAGATGGAGCCCGGTCCGATGCCCACTTTCACCCCGTCGGCGCCTGCTTCTGCGAGGGCGAGGGCCCCTTCAGCTGTGCCGATATTACCAGCCACCACCTGCATCTTGCTGAAGTTCTTCTTCACCAGTTTCAGTGCTTCTATCACGCCTTTCGTGTGGCCGTGTGCACTGTCGAGGCAGACGACATCCACCCCGTGCTGCTGTAAGGCGGCGGTCCGGTCGAGCATGTCGCGGGTGATGCCCAGTGCGGCACCGACGCGCAGTCGTCCGAATTCATCCTTCACCGCATTGGGAAAACTTTGAAGCTGTATGATGTCGCGGTATGTGATCAGGCCGATCAGCCGGCCATCGCGGCCCACCACTGGAAGTTTCTCGATCTTATGCTTCTGAAGGATCTTCTCCGCTTTTTTCAGGTCGGTCCCTTCGGGTGCCGTCACCAAGCCCTCGCTGGTCATCACTTCGCGTATTTTCCGTTTGAGGTCCGTCTCGAAGCGGAGATCCCGGTTGGTGAGGATGCCGGTCAGTTTTCCGGTATTATCCACGATGGGGATGCCTCCGATCTTATTGTCTTTCATCAGCCGCATGGCATCAGCAATGGTCGCATCCTCGAGCAGGGTGATGGGGTCGATGATGAGTCCGCTCTCGCTCCTTTTGACTTTTCGCACCTGTTCCGCCTGTTGCTCGATGGTCATGTTCTTGTGCAGGATGCCGATGCCGCCTTCCCTTGCCAGTGCCATGGCCATATTGGCCTCGGTGACCGTGTCCATTGCAGCCGAGATGAAGGGGATATGAAGTGTTATTTCTTTTGTGATGCGTGTTGTGAGCGACACTTCCCGGGGCAGAACCTCCGAGTATGCGGGGCAAAGCAGCACGTCGTCGAATGTGAGTCCCTCGCCGAAGAACTTGGCGATGATTTCGTCTTTGGTGGGTTTGATTCTTGTTGCCATGGGCAAAATTACATAAACCCTGATGAACGGCGAAAGCTCGTGAATGATTCGTTGATAAATCATTTTCCCGCATGCCTATAATGCCCGGTACCGCTTGCCCGGATCCGATGCCACCAGTCCCATCATCTCCAGATTCAGGATCGCGGAAGCTGTTTCTCCGGGTTTCATCCCGCACAATTGCCGGAGTTCATCTATGCTGACAGACTCCTTTCCCTCCAGGATGCTGATGATGGCCTGTTCCGATGCTGTCAGCTCCGGAAACAGGCTTCTTTGTTTCCTGGAGGCGGAGGCCGGCGGCGCGTCCCAGTTGAGCAACTCCACGATCTCCTTCGCACCGGTGACAAGGTGCGCGCGATGCTCACGGATGAGCCGGTTGCATCCGTCGCTCTTGTCATCGGTGACTCGTCCCGGCAGGGCACAGACATCCTTATTATAGCTGTTCGCGATATCCGCGGTGATCATACTCCCGCCTTTGTGTCCGGTCTCGACCACGATGGTGGCGTCTGAGATGCCCGCCACGATGCGATTCCTGCTGGGGAAGTTCCGTCCATCGGGCGGCGTACCGCTCATGAAATCCGTCAGCAGGCCGCCTTGTGCGGTCATCTCCCTTGCCATGGACTTATTGGCATGGGGGTATATCCTGTCCAGACCGTGTGCCACGACACCGACAGTCTCGAGCCCGTGTCGGAGGGCCTGTCGGTGTGCAATGGTATCGATCCCGTATGCCAGTCCACTGACGATCAGGGGTCGGTAAGATGCCAGGTCTTCTATCAGCCTCACGAGCCAGTCCTTGCCGTAGTGTGTCGGATCCCTTGTGCCGACGATGCTGACCATGCGGCTCGCATCCAGGTCGCAGTTTCCACGGAAATACAATACCGCCGGTGCATCGTAACAATGCATCAGTCTGGCAGGATAGTCTGACTCCCCGGCCACAAAGACCCGGATCTGATATTTCTCCATGAACAGCAGTTCTTCTCCGGCACGGCTGAAATCCCGGAACCCGCGGATCGCAGCGGCCCGCACACTGCCGATCCCCGGCACGCGTTCCAGTTCGTGCCGGCGGGCACGGAATACGGCCTGTGCCGAACCGAAATGTTGCAAGAGTGTCTTCATGTGCACATCCCCGATATGTGGAACGGTGGTAAGGGCGATGAGGGACTGCAGGTCATCGGATCGCATGCTGCAAAATACACCCTGGCGATACCCTGCCACAAGGTGAAACGGCGGTATATAAGGCGTTTTTTCCCGGAAGAAAGCGCATGAAAAGACGGTGCAGTTTCCCTCAATCGGTCAATGGATGCCGGAATTATTTTTTTCTTATTACATGGAAGGTCCTGCGGATGTGCTTTTTCACCCTGTAGGCGAGGTGGCGTACCTCGTGGATGATGCCGCTGTTTTCGTTGTCTGCCCCGGATTTTTCCATCGCCATTTTAAGCGTATGGATCTCCATAGACTTCGCCCTGACTTCTTCGTTCAGTCGTTTCAGGTCTTCAGCGATGCGTTGATTTTCGGATGTCAAATGCGCGAGCTGACGATGCATCTCGTGGGCTTCCTGGTCTTTCCCCGCTTGTGCGGTTCTGAGCCGAAGGATCTCTCCGCCTACGTTTTCGGCGATGACACGGATCTGTTCCTGCTTGAAAAGATAGCTGTCCGTTTCTTCCGTGGGTGTTTGCGGTTCAAACCGGTATTGATCTTCCTTTTTTATGAACGCGTTCGCGCGCGCGAGATTGGGGCTGATAATTTTGAGGTAGGACTCCTGCATTGCAAGTGAAGGCATCATCCTGTCGGGTTCGATGTCTGTCAGTTTTTCACAGAGGGGATCGGAGATCAGGTTGCCGCAGATGCCGAGGACGCGGTTGAATTCCATCTGCAGCCGGATCTCTCCACGGGTCATGGAACGGTTGACCCTTCTGAAGGGTGGCACGACGAGTGCTGATGCGGGCACCCGCAGCCATTGTGCAACTTCTTCCAGCAGCGAGTCTTTGCAGCGGTTGTAGTTCCGGATCGTCAGTTTTATATTTTCTTTTCCATCCATGTATTCCAGTAAATTCGTAACTCTTTCATGTACTTGTACGTACATTATATCTGTCTTCACATTGTTTTCGAACTCCATGGTCTCTCCCTTGCGTTTCACCTTTTGCTGCCAGAGAGAGGTGGCATATTCCAATGGATCCCTGATGAGCATCAAGATTTCGATGGTCTGGTATCCGAATTGTTTCGCCACCGGCAACATGAAATCCAGCACTCCGGGGTCATTGATTTCTTTAAAGAGAAATTCACTGGAAAAGATCAGGCTGCATCCCTCAGCGTGGCTGCATTCCGACAGCCGCCTGCCGAATTCCGCTTCCGAGGAGAGTAATCCCGTGCCATTCCCGGAGGATATCAGGTTCATTTCAGTCAGCAGGGCATCGGGCCCGTTCGCATAGTGCAGCGAATGTGATGCAAGCGACTCCCTGCTGCTTCTTAAGCTGGATTGTATCCAGCTGCTCCCGGTCTTGCCATGGCCGATGTGAATGTATACAGTGGGCATGTGATAAAAAGTCTATGATTGAAATTTATGTGCGATCACAAGGTCGTGTCGTACTTGGTTTAATCGAGTCGGGGGTGTTTTTCTTAGGGCAAATTTGACGCCCGTGTGGTGTTTTACGGCAGTGGATGAAAGGCGTTATTGTATCCCCACCACCTGCAGTTCCGTTCTTCTGTTTTGCGCGCGTCCGTCCTCCGTCGCGTTGTCGGCGACCGGCTCGGAGGACCCGAATCCCTTGTGGGAAAGTCGGTCTTGGGTGATGCCTTTTGATGCCAGGTAGGTCACGACCGATTTTGCCCGGTTATTCGACAACGTGAGGTTGTCTGCCGCTTTGCCAATGTTATCGGTATGACCATTAATGCGGATCCTGAGGGTGGGGTTTTCGTTCAGC
>CAJBPC010000160.1 GCA_903957405.1 uncultured bacterium
CCGGATCAGGAAAATCAATGCTTTTCCCTGCATAAAGGAGCTTGTTTGCCACAAACTTCATAGTCTCCGGATTCGGGGTCATTTCTGTATAGATACTGATCACCAGGTTGCCTGCTTTCACCATAGCTGAAAATTTGTGTTTATCTTGTAAAAGTAACAACAAGCCAGATGTAAAGGTTGAGAGGTTGTATCAGAAGGTTGGTTTTTAATGCTTGTAATCATATTTTTTTCCAAATTCGTAAACCTAAATTCACGCCATGATTTCTCCAAAAATCGAAAAAGCACTTAACCAGCAGGTAATTCTTGAGGCGGAATCATCTCAAATCTACCTCGCCATGGCTTCATGGGCTGAGGTTGAAGGTCTTAACGGGATCGCTGAATTCCTGTACACACATTCGGATGAAGAACGAGTGCATATGCTCAAGCTGCTGAAATTCATCAACGAGCGAGGTGGACATGGGATTGTCCCTACACTCAAAGCACCTCCGCATAAATACAAAGGCATCAGGGAGCTGTTTCAGGAAGTACTGGACCATGAGATCCATGTGAGCGATGAGATCAACAAAATGGTTGACGTGTGCCTTAAAGAAAAAGACTACACTACACATAACTTCCTGCAATGGTATGTGAGTGAACAGATCGAGGAAGAAGCACTGGCCCGTAAGATCATGGACAAGTTGAAACTCATCGGTGACGATAGGGCTGGCATGTATATTTTCGACAGGGACATCACTTCATTGGATGGTGGACAAGGTCCCGGAAAAAATGGCAACAAGTAAAAAAGGATACATAATCCCCCTTATTGGGCTTTAAGCGATTATTTTTTTAAGGGGATTCCGTTCAGCTTTCCGGCATATTTTCTGATCACGTTGTGTGTTGAGCTGTCTGTATCGTACACGGAATACCATCCTTGAGGTTCATGAGGAGGGTCACCTGTAAGCGGATCACCCTGTTTCCACATCTCCCCCGGCATCTTGGGTCTGCCCTCACCGGAGTAAGCCCAGAAGTTCACTCCAGAGGCTTCTCCCTTTTGGGCATATGTGTAGATTTCGTTGAAGACGAGCTCGAAATAACTGTCCCGGTTCACGTTAGAGGCTGAAGGGTTGAAAGATCCATTGTCTTTCATGATGCCGAATTCCTCTAGCACCCAAGGCTTACCGATCTTCTTAGCATCTGCAGCATGCTTTGCGATATATTCCAGCACATTCGCCTTTGCCACTGGATAAGTACTGTCGTGATGTGCAGGATCATACCATGACCAGTTTTGGATCCAGACATGCGCGGTTCCGTAATCCACATTCGGGCGGTCATGCATCCTGATAAAATCTGTTCCTGTGTACTTCGGTGTGGGCGTATAACCTTCTGCGCCTGTAGATACGAGTTGATTCGGTGCCAGGCGTTTGATGAGTGAGGCGGTGGTATCAATCCATTGCATCATGAGCTCCGCATTATTGAAACCCCTTGGTTCGTTACACAGTTGCCAGGACATGATGGTAGGATCATCCCTATATGGCTTTTTGCTGATGGAATTGGTACGATTAATGATTTTTATTACTGCCTGATGGTATAGGGCAATAGCTTTAGGGTTAGCGTAGAAACCTGCTGTATATTTCTGGTAGCTATCCCAAGTACCTTTTCCGTGTGGCGGCGGATATGGGATACTGTCTGCGCCTGTCCAAAGGTTATACTGAGCCATTCCGCCCGACCATGGCCAAAAATTATTCAGGACTACGACTGCCGTCATATCCCGCAGGCGCATTTCTTCCAAGAGGAAATCAAGCCCCTGCATCAGTTCCTCCCTAAAAATACCTGGACTATCCTGTACAGAAGGTCGCAAGCGAAGCATACTTCCATCAGGACCTTCACTAAGCGCAAGAATTCGGAGGTTTGTGATGCCAAGTGAACGCATCTGATCCAACTCCCTCTTCAACCTGTTCCTATCACCGCTTTCTCCTTGGGAGCCGAGGTTCATCCCCTGCCAATAGTTAGCACCCATGAAGCGGTATGGTTTTCCGTTGCGCATGAACTGGGTCCCCTTGACCTTTACGAATAAAGGCTCAATGGGTTTATGACCAATGGAAAACATGAGCGCCAATACAATTACAGGTAAGATTCGACTTTTCTTCATTGACATGAATGTTATGATTTCACATTAAAAGCTATTGATCCATTATGCTAAGGGCTTGGATATGCTAGTGATCGAATCACATTTTAATAGAATGCTTGCATAAAAAAATTATTAGCTATTCATGAAACTGGGTGGCGAAGGCAGTAACGAAAGATGGATTCTACATAAGCAATTATATGGCTATTATACTGAAGATGAGGCAGGCCATTTGATTGGTTTCTAAAGTACTGTTCTTGGGAAAGACAACTGAAGAATGTCCATTTGATGATGTTTGCTGTAATCGGGCGCGTAAAATGCGAAAAATCAAGCGGGATGATCTAGACAGTGTTTCTATGAATTAGATTGTTTTGCAACTGAATAGGTTTGAAGGATTTCGGGATGTTGCTATCAGGCCATCCTTCGCCGTCTATCCATATATAGGTTCAAGGCAGAATAAGCCAACAGCAATGCAATGCCTGCAAGAGCCAATTGTCCGATTGCGGGGGTACGTTCCGATTGAGCACCATGTATCCCAAAAAGTGCCCATGCGATCACCCAGGCAAATGCATGATCCCTTTTTTTTACAATGAAAAGCAAGCCAAGCAATATAGCCACAGCCATCATCGTCAGACTCCAGTAAGCAGGCTCCAGTCCTAAACCGGTCCATTTCATTTTCACGAGCAAAGCCGTGATGTTAGCGATGGTGGCAACCGAGATCCAGCCAAGATACACGATGAAAAAAGAATACAAAAAGAACTTCCGAAAACCGGATAATGATTCCCTGAAAGGCTGCATTTTGAGATATATCAAGATGAGCAAACTCAGGAACACCAACATGATGAATACAGAAAGACCCGTCATCAAGTAATGCCACGCTAGAATCCAGCCGGCATTGACGAGGCAGGTCAGCAAGAAGAGTGGGGATACCGCCTGCGCAAGCTTACCAGTTGGCATATCAGGTGCATGCCACATCCATTTGACACTGACCGCAACAAAACCGATCATCATCAAGTAGATCAAGCTCCAAATACTGAATGTGAAGCCAGCCGGCACGAAGAGATTCGGATAGAAAGCCGAAACCTGTCCTGTATTAAAACCATTGATTGGGAGGGCATTAGCC
>CAJBPC010000161.1 GCA_903957405.1 uncultured bacterium
CCACTTCCGTCATGAGTTTCGAATATAAAAAGACGCTTATCAACCTCTTGGATACGCCCGGCCACAAGGATTTTGCAGAAGATACATATCGAACACTCACCGCGGTGGATAGTGTCATCCTGGTTATTGATTCCGTGAAAGGCGTCGAAGAACAGACGCGCAAACTGATGCAAGTCTGCCGCATGCGGGATACGCCGGTGATCGTGTTCATCAATAAGCTCGACCGCGACGGAAAAGCGCCTTTCGATCTGCTGGATGAGATCGAGAAGGAACTCGGTCTGCATCTCCATCCCCTGTCATGGCCGATCAACATGGGAAAAGACTTCAAAGGTGTCTACAACCTCTACCAGAAGAGCCTTTTGTTATTCCATCCGAATCAAAAAGCAAGTCAGGAAGATTCGGTGTCCATCAGCGACCTCCACGATCCGCGTCTCTCGTCCATTGTAGGGGAAAGAGATGCGATACAATTGGTCGACGATGTCGAACTGATCCAGGGTGTCTATGGTGAATTCGATCCTGCGCCTTATCTGGATGGCAAGACGGCCCCGGTGTTTTTTGGCAGCGCCATCAATAACTTTGGTGTCAAGGAATTGCTGGACACGTTCATTCAGATCGCTCCGACCCCCAGAAGCCGTGAAACAAGTACGCGCATCGTTGATGTGCAGGAAGATAAATTCAGCGGCTTCATCTTCAAGATACATGCAAACCTTGACCCCAAGCATCGCGACAGGATCGCTTTCCTGCGGGTCTGCTCCGGAAGATTTGAACGCAATAAATTCTACCACCACGTGCGACTGGACAAGGATGTCCGATTCAGCAACCCTTATAGTTTTCTGGCACGGGAAAAAGATGTGATTCAGGAAGCTTTTCCGGGGGATGTCATCGGACTGTTCGATACCGGAAACTTCAAGATAGGCGACTCTCTGACAGAAGGGGAGGATTTTTACTTCACAGGTGTTCCGAGCTTCTCACCGGAGATCTTCAAGGAAGTCGTAAACAAGGATCCTATGAAGACCAAGCAACTCGAGAAAGGGCTCCTGCAGCTCACAGACGAGGGCGTGGCGCAACTCTTCACCCAGCATAACGGGAACAGGAAGATCATCGGATGTGTGGGCGATCTGCAGTTCGAAGTCATCCAGTACAGGTTGTTGCAGGAATATGGCGCATCAGTGCAGTTCAACACCCTGCCGTTCTACAAAGCCTGCTGGATCACATCGTCAGATAAAACCAAGCTGGAAGATTTCATTCGGTTCAAAACCTCGAATGTCGTCAATGACAAGGACGGACATCTGGTGTATCTCGCACAGAGCGAGTGGTTCCTGAATACGGAAATCAAAAACAATCCTGACATCCAGTTCCACTTCACCTCGGAGATCCATAAATGAAAGACAGGTGCGTCGATCGCTAAGGTCGGATGTCAGGCGTCACGCCGGTGTAATTGAACGGCGTGATCAACTTGAGTTCTTTCTTCACTGTCGCTGGGATCTTCAACGATGCAATGAACGCGTGTATGCTTTCTTTTGTGATCTCTGCATTTCCGCGCGTCAAATCTTTCAGTGCCTCGTATGGATTCGGGTATTTCTCTCTCCTCAAAATCGTCTGTATCGCTTCTGCCACGACAGCCCAGTTATGGCCAAGGTCGCGCGAGATGGCATCCTCATTCAGTACGAGCTTTTCAAGTCCTTTTCGGATCGATCTCAGCGACAGGATGGTATGTGCAAATGGCACACCGATATTGCGCAGGACGGTCGAGTCCGTCAGGTCGCGTTGAAGCCTTGACACAGGAAGCTTTGCTGACAGATGGGAGAATATAGCGTTGGCAAAACCAAGGTTCCCTTCTGCATTTTCGAAATCGATCGGGTTGACTTTATGTGGCATTGCAGAAGAACCGACTTCCCCCTGCTTTGTTTTCTGTCTGAAATATTCCATGGAGATATAGGTCCACAGATCCCGGCAGAAATCGGTAAGGATGGTGTTGATCCTTGCCATCGCATCGAAATGAGCCGCCAGATGATCGTAATGCTCGATCTGTGTGGTGTACTGTTGCCGCTGAAGGCCGAGCCTATCCGTACAGAACGCATTCGCAAAACCGATCCAGTCAATGCGCGGAAATGCCGCCATGTGTGCATTGAAATTTCCGGTCGCACCTCCAAACTTGCAGGAGTACGGAATATGACTCATCAGATCAAGCTGTTGGTCCAGACGCTCCACGAATACCATGATCTCTTTACCAAGCTTGGTCGGGGACGCCGGCTGTCCGTGCGTGCGCGCAAGCATGGGGATATCCATCCAGGCTTTTGCCATCTTGCGGAGTTCAAGCGAAAGGGTGGTCACCGCCGGTAGGTATTCGTTTTCCAAGGCCTCTTTCCACAGTAAGGGAATCGCGGTATTATTCACATCCTGAGATGTGAGTCCGAAATGAACAAATTCCTTCAGCTCCTTCAGTTTTAAAGCCTCCAGCGCTGCCTTGATGTAATATTCCACGGCTTTCACGTCGTGGTTTGTCACGCGTTCGAGGTTTTTGATCTCGAGTGCTATCTCCGGCGTGAAATCTTCGTGGATTTCCAGCAACGATTTTTTATCCGCCGCTTTCAGACTGAAGATTTTTTTTTCAGACAGCGCGATGAGATACTCCACCTCGATCTTCACACGATACCGGATCAGCGCATATTCCGAGAAATATTCTGAAAGGTGGGCCAGTTGTGTGCGATAACGTCCATCTAACGGTGATAGGGCGGTGAGCATGCTGAGTTCCATGTGAAAGAAGGGATATTTGCAGCACGGCGCCTTTGGTGGTCTTAACGTACTTATACTGACAAGGGCCGATACCTGTAATTGAAGTAGATTTGCATCAAAATTACAGCAAAGCCCTTGGATAAGAAAATAAGGATCGGCGCTGTGAGCTACCTCAATACCCTCCCTCTGATCCATGGCATGCGGAGCTCCACAATTGCTGAGAGGATCGTACTGGAATTGGATTACCCGGCTCGTACCGCCGCTAAGCTCATGAACGACGAGATTGATGTGGGACTCATCCCCGTAGCAGTCATACCGAGGCTTAAAGAATACCACCTGGTGTCGGATCATTGCATCGGATGCGATGGGGAAGTCGGTTCTGTCGGGGTCTTTGGTGATGTATCCATTGAGCATATGCGATCCGTCTGGATGGATTACCAATCGCGCACATCCGTCGCACTGACGAAGATCCTGCTCCGAGATCATTGGAAGGTCACTCCGGAGTTGCTGTCTGCCGAAAATGAAGGCTACATGGAGCATATCCACGGTCGTACCGGCGGTCTGGTGATCGGTGACAGGGCGTTCATTCAAAAAAAACGATCAGCCGTCATGTTCGACCTGGGCCGGGCATGGAAAGACCACACAGGGCTTCCATTCGTCTTCGCCACCTGGGTGAGCAACAAGCCCATGGATGAGGAATTCATCCGCCTATTCAATGAAGCGAATGCCGTCGGGCTCGGTCAGCTGGATAAAGTGATTGCTGAAAATCCCTTTCCACATGCCGATCTGGACCATTACTACCGTGTGAACATGAGTTATGCTTTCGATGAAAAGAAAAAAGCGGGTATGAAAAAGTTCCTTTCCCTGGTCGGAACCGTTTGATCCTCAATACCAGAGCCGAGCTTTTGTCTTTCGCAGATAATCCATTGCCCTCTTGCCGATGGGTGTTCTCTTTTCTTTCCCAGGAATGGACGCCACATCCTTCCAGGCCTTGCGCCAGCCGACCCAATCGAAGCCGGTTTTCCTGAGGTATTCAAGAGACCACATCAAGGAGGTGGATATGAAAAAAATCACCGGAAGATATCGCCAAGCCACTTTCGTTTTATTCACCCACATCATGCGCATCTTATCCCTGTTGGGTTGTCGGCCCAAGGGTGACTCCTTGTGCAGCATGGTGATGCTATCGGAATAGGTGATCGAATAGCCGGCTTCGATCAA
>CAJBPC010000162.1 GCA_903957405.1 uncultured bacterium
CCGCTGTTTCCGTTGGCTTCCTGCTTGAATTTCAGCTTGAGGGTGAAGTCACGGTATGCCTTATCTGTTGACAGATATCCGTACTTTTTTTCAGGTCCGCTTTCGCATACCAGTTCACCATCTTGTACAAACCATTTCTCCGTGCCATGGATCGTCCAGCCCGTCAGGTCCCTGCCGTTGAAGATGCTTTTGAACTGCGCCACGGCACCATGAGCCATGGAGAGGAATAATGCGCATGTCAGCAAGAATGAAGATTTCATATTCGTTTTTTTACTTGTTATCTGTTCAGTATGTTAGCATCACATCGTCCTTCAGGATGTGCAGGCGTTTGGCGTCGCACGCATCCACATGGCCGATGATCTTCGCATCGACGCCCCATTGCTTTGCGACCGCGATGATGTCTTCTGCGTGTCCGGGTGATGTGTAGATCTCCATCCGGCAACCCATGTTGAAGACTTGGTACATCTCCCGGTCATCGGCACCGCTGGCTTGCTGGATCAGTTTGAATATCGGTGGAACATCGAACAACGCATCCTTCACCACGAGCATATTGCCGGGCAGATACTTGAGGCATTTGGTCTGCCCCCCGCCGCTGCAGTGAACAAGGCCGTGCACCTTCCCGAAATGATGCAGCAGTATCTCCCGCATCACTGGCGCATAGGTCCGCGTCGGGCTCAGGATCAACCTTCCCGCATCCACGCCTTCGGGCACGCCACTAACGGGGTCGGTCAACCGAAAAGAACCGATGTAAGTGACCGCATCCGCCAGTCCGGGATCGAATGATTCCGGGAATCTCTCCGCATAATACTTAGATATCAGGTCATGCCTTGCGCTCGTCAGGCCATTGCTCCCGATGCCACTGTTATATCCATTTTCATAAACGGCCTGACCGTAGCTCGACAATCCGACGATCACATCCCCCGGTGCGATGCGATCATTGGTCACCAGCTTATCCTTCGGCCATCTGGCCGTCATCGTTCCGTTGACGGCGACCGTGCGCACCACGTCACCCACGTCCGCCGTCTCCCCGCCAAGGTAGTGGATGAGAACCCCCGCCTTGCGCATCTGCTCAAAGAATTCCTGCGTGCCGTCGATGATGGCCTTGAGGACTTCTCCCGGTATGAGGTGCTTGTTGCGGTCGATGGTCGAATTGAAGAGGATGTTGTCGTGTATGCCCACACAGAGCAGGTCGTCGAGGTTCATGACGATGGCATCCTGCGCCACGCCTTTCCATACGTCGAGGTTGCCGGTTTCCTTCCAGTAGAGGTATGCCAGGATCGTCTTCGTCCCTGCACCGTCGGCATGCATGACATTCACCCATTCGTCATCCCCTCCGAGATGATCGGGATAGATCTTGCAGAATGCATTGGCATACAGGCCCTGGTCGAGATTGCCGATGGCGGCATGTACTTCCTCCTTTTGGGCGGAGACACCCCTTTGGTCATAAAGGCTCATGGAATCGGGTATGGCGACAAAGCTAATGATTAGATGGCAACGACCTGCTCAATTTCAAATGCCAATTTTATTTGAACGGGGATCATATCATTTTTTATGAGGGATGAAAGACAATGGGACATATCCCTGTCCTGCATATTGTCGAACGACGCATCTGCCGCGCAATGCGTTGGAATTTCCTTTAGTTTTGCAGCGCTGTTTATGCGAGTCCATACCGACCTTCACAATCTCCCTGAATTCAGAAATGCCGTACTCACCATCGGTACTTTCGACGGTGTGCACAAGGGCCATCTGAAGATCATTCGCCAGATGCAGCAGGAAGCCTCCGCCATCGGAGGAGAGACCCTCATCATCACCTTTCATCCGCATCCGAGGAACATCATAGGGTCCAGCGCCGGCAGGCTGCAACTGCTCACCACACTTGACGAAAGGATCTCGCTGCTGGATGCACTGGGCGTCGACCATCTTGTCGTCATCCCCTTCACGAAGGCATTCGCAGCCCAGGCTCCGGAGGAATATGTCAGCGATTTCCTCGTGCGGCACTTTCATCCGCATACGGTCATCATAGGATACGACCATCGTTTCGGAAAGGACCGGCAGGGAGACTACCATCTGCTCGAAGCACTGTCCGACAGATACGGCTTCCGCGTGAAGGAGATCGATGCGCAACTGTCGCAGGAATCGACGATCAGCTCCACCCGGATCCGGGAGGCGCTGAAGGCCGGAGACACTTCACTTGCCGAACAATTGCTGGGATATCCATACTTCATCGGCGGAGAGGTCGTCCACGGCGATCAGCGAGGCCGCACCATCGGTTTCCCGACGGCGAACCTACGGTTGCAGGATACTGAAAAACTGCTGCCGGCAGACGGCGTCTATGCCATACGGTTATCCATACCCGAAGTCAAGGGCGGATGGATCGAAAAGGATGGCATGATGAACGTGGGCGTTCGTCCGACCGTGGACGGGATGCATCATCTCGCAGAAGTCAACATCTTCGATTTCAACGATGACATCTACGGAAAAAAAATAAAGGTGACCCTCCACCGGCGCTTGCGCGCAGAGCTGAAGTTCCCGTCTCTGGAGGCGTTGCGGCTGCAATTGGAAAAGGACAGGGACAATGCGATATCGGGGCTCCGCGACGCTGCCCGGCAAGCGCTTTAGACATGCATCATCTTCACCGCCAATTCCTTCATCAGGGATGCATGCGATGTGCCGGAATCACCGATGCCCACCCCTTTCAGGTTGTAATGATGCAGCAGTAGAAGTATTTTCTCTATGCTTGCCTGATCGTACTTCCTTACAGCCGCGATGTATTCTTTGAGCACGAACGGATGCACGCCGACCGTGGTGGCCGCGCTGCGCTCATCGCGGGCATCGATGCCATGCAGCATGTACAATTTCGAAAAATACGAATACAGTAAAGGCAATACCTGCTGTATGGGTGCCGCTTTGGGATTGGCCTCGAAATAATTCAGGATCCGGATCGCGCCGGGAAGGTCTTTCTGCCCCAGTGCCTTCTGCAACTCAAAGACATTATACTCCTTACTCACCCCCACGAAATGCTCGATATCGTCTTCGGTGATGTTCTTCCGTCCGTGGAGGTTGACCTGTATCTTCTCCAGCTCGTTGGCGATCCGGGAAAGATCGTTCCCGATATGCTGCACCAGCAATACCACCGCTTGCTGGCTGATGGTATTGCCTTTCGACTGCACATGCGCCAGCACCCAGTCGGGGAGCTTGTTATCGTACATCTTCTTCGTGGTGATGACGACAGCCTGCTTGACGACCTTCTTGCTGAAATTGGTACGCTTGTCAATGGGCTTCCCTTTGTAGGACACCACGAAAATCGTTGACGACAATGGCTGGTCGATGTACACATCGAGCTTCTCCACATCCTTCATCTGCTGGGCTTCTCGCAGCAGCACGACCTGCCGCTCCGCAAACATGGGATATCGCCGGCAGGCGTTCACGACCTCACTCCACTGGGCATCCTTTCCGTAGAATACCGTGAGGTTGAATTCCGCCTCCTGCTCACTCAGGATATGATGCTCCGCGTATCGCATCACCTCGTCTATCACAAAATCCTCCTCCCCTTCGAGCCAGTAGATGGGCTTGAACTTTCCTTTCTTCCAGTCGTTGATAATCGACTCCGTCATGATTGCAATTTACACGAAGTTGACCGAAGCTGTTTTAAGAAAAAAATCCCGCTGCAATTTGGCACGGTTTTGGAAAAGTAGCTTACCAAACACAAGAATCGTATTTTTACACGCAATAACTACTTAAAACATTCGTATGAACCCTTCGAACTATCCCTCCGCGACACCCCCATCTCAAGAACCTCAAAAAGACAACAGAGGCCTCATCTACGGGATCCTGATTGCAGCATTGCTGGGAACATGGGGATACATCATATACGACAAGAGTCGGACAAAGGAAGTCATCGAACAGAAAGACCTCCAATATGCCGTACTGGACTCCTCAAAATCCACCATCCAAAAAGAATACGAAGACGCATTGCTCAGGCTTGATGGAATGACCGGCACCAACGCGACATTGGATAGCCTCGTGAAAAGCAAGGATGCGGAAGTCTCCGGCCTGAAGTCGAAGATCCGCTCGCTGGTATCGAAGCAGAATGCAAGTGCGGCAGACCTGAAAGAGGCCAGGCAACTCATCGGACAACTTAACGGAAAAATCGATGGATACCTTGAAGAGATAGAAAGGCTTCAGGGCATCAACCAGCAACTGACACAGGACAAGGACGCCCTGACAACGGAAAAAGGTCGCCTGGTAGAAGACCTGACAACCACGCAGTCGGCAAAGAAAGTCGCAGAAGAGAAAGTCGATATCGGTTCGACCCTTCACGCCTCGAACTTCAAGATCGCCGCAGTGGATGTGAAAGGCAGCGGCAAAGAGAAGAACACTTCCACGGCCAAGAAGGCCGATAAGTTCAGGATATCATTCGACCTTGATGAAAACATGATCGCACCGAGCGGAACCAAAGACCTGTACATCATCGTCGTCGATCCTGCCGGAAACATCATCCGCGAACAGGGCCTTCGTTCCGGAACCTTCGCCACCCGCCGCGATGGCGATAAGGAATTCACGAATAAAGTAGCCGTGAGCTATGTGGAGGGTGAACGCAAGAATGTGAGCTTCGACCTCCAGCAGACTGAAAAATACATCGCTGGAAACTATAAAGTGGCAGTCTACCACAACGGATTCAAGATCGGTGAAAACAAAGTGGAACTGAAGAAAGGCGGACTCTTCAACTAGACAACACAGTCTTTCCGCAGATCATCCTTCATGAAAGAGGCCACTCAGCCATTCCAGCTGCGTGGCCTCTTTTTTTCATCCCCGGGGTGGGTTCAAAACAAAGCCCTTACCTGAGCCCGGCCGACATGCACCATTCCGGAGCTGCCGGATTTTCTCCCCTCGTATTGCATGTTCAATTCAAGAAATGACGAGAGCCGCTGGGTGAGGTCGATCGTCCAGATGTAATTCTTGCCGGGCAGCAGGCCGTCGAGCATCAGATAAGACACCGATGTGTTGGGGATGCTGTTGTACACGATGCGGTTGAAGGTGAAGCGTGTCGCGAGTGCAGTGTTCGAGAGCACATTGTATTTTGCTTCTGTTTGAATGGCATTCGATACGGAATGCTCCACCCCTTGGGTATTCCTTTTATCCGTCCAAACATATCCCCCCTGTATCCTGAATACCGTACCCATCGTGTAGACGATCTTCGGCTCGGCGGAATGCGCTTTCACCAGATAGTTCCGGTTCGCGAATGTGGGTGTTGCAAGCTGGTTGAGCAGCCTTCGGCCATTGATGTTGAACGTGACGGACTTCCCGACATTATACCTCGCCTTAAGGTTCCAGTCGTTCAATTGCCTCGTCTCATATCCAAAAGAAAGAAATGCCCTGCCGGAGGTTCGCAGGTTGTTGATATCGAATCCCCAGACAGGGCTCGTGCGGTTGAAGGAAAAACTATTTGACAACAGCCTGTCGAGTGTGATAAGGGCACTATCGCTGAAGGGGTCCTCGAACGGATCGAAAGAAGCGAGTCCGTCGGCGACCGATTTCCGACTCACCTGCAATGCGCTTGAAAAATAACTGCGCACCAATAGTTTCTGCAGACCCTTTGCCTTTGCCGGATTGATGGCGGCGCGGGGATTAAACACAAGGCTGTAATTGAACTGCAGATAATTCGCTTTGATGAAGATGCTTGTTGGCGTGAAGATGCGAATGAACTTGGCCTGATCGCGGAATTGCGCGGCTTCGAATTCATTAAGCTGCTGAATACCATCGTTGTTATAATCGATCCATGCGAATTCCCCTTGCCCCGCGGGCACTTCCAGATAACTGAAATCCCTTCGCGGTTCCTGCCCGGTGCCGAGTTCATAGAGGATATTCCCCGTCAGTCCACCCTTCCATATCGATGCATTGTACTCGACCCTGCCGAGGATGGTCTCGTCAGGCTTCAATGTGGTGTATTTGCTGTCGAGGATCTGCAGTTTCCTGAAGGTCGTGTTGAAGCGGACGGAATGATGTTCACTGCGCATCAGGTCCATGAAGATGTTGACATTACGGCTCCTGTCGGTCCTGACCAGTTGATTTCCAAAAGGATACCTGTCCGATCTTGTGAAGTATGATACCCCCCATTTATTGGGCAGCTGCTCCGGGGATTTGAGGTACACCTGCAGGATGTCGAACGAGAAACTGGAAAGGTTGAGGGAATCAAAAGACTTATACCTAAGTTCGGTATGTTCCAGTGCGTATTGCATCCCGACCCTATGGTTCTTCCATTGTGGGAATGCCTTATCGATATGTATGACAGGACGCAGGAAATGACCGCGTTGTGTCTTTTCGTCAAGGCTGGTGAACCGAAATTGGTTATTGAGTTTCCATCCCTTGACGGATGCCTGATGCCGCAATTCGTTCCGCATGGCATGGTAGCCGCTTGTGCGCATGAATCCCGAAAAGATATAGGATACCGAATGATCTTTTTTGTCTTTCAGTCCCGTGCTCATGCTGAAAAGATGCTCATCCGCCGGTGTGGCATCATAGGGAAGTCCCCAGTCGCGGTTGAACTCGACATTGCGAAGGCGCTCCACGGGTTTAAAGGCAGACTGCACATATTCATAATACAGATCATTCTTCCATTCCAGTCCACGGTCCCGGTTGATGGAAGTGGCATGATCGAGCATGACCCTTGCTGCGAATCCCCTGTCATTGCCCTTGTCTCGGGAGGAAAATGAATTCACATCGAAGAGGCTCATGGCCATCTCGGTCTTTAGCCTGGTCTGTGCACCGATGGCGTAGTCCGCACCGAATGTGAAAACCTCTTGACGCCTGGGTGCCACCAGCAGGACCGCC
>CAJBPC010000163.1 GCA_903957405.1 uncultured bacterium
GATTTCCGCTACAAGTTCAGTTTTGGTGATGGGTATACCTTTGATCTTGTTATACGGCATCGCATCCACAAAGTAGTGTTCTCTGATGATCTTCACCAACTGCCCGTTATTGATCTCCGGAATCAAGACTTTATCGAAATTCCGGATGATCTCACCCAGATTGCGAGGGAATGGACGGATGTAGCGCAGATGCACATGAGAGACTGAGTAACCCTCGTGTTGCAATTCGTTGCAGGCACTTTTGATGGTACCATATGTGGATCCCCATCCTAAGACGAGCAACTTTCCTTTCTCCGCACCGCTGTCGAGTTTTTGCAAAGGGATATGATCTGCGATTCTATTTACTTTTTCCTCACGGATCTTCACCATGAATTCATGGTTATCGGGATCATAGCTGACATTCCCTGTGATATCCTCTTTTTCAAGACCACCTATGCGGTGCTCCAAACCAGGTGTTCCTGGAATGGCCCAAGGCCTGACGAGTTTATCATCCCTCAGATATGGTTTTAATTTCCCTTCACCATCAGCCAGCGTCTTTTTGAAATGCACCTCAATCGGCTGCAGATCATCAGCATTGGGAAATTTCCAAGGCTCAGCCCCATTGGCAATGTAACCATCACTTAAAAATATCACAGGCGTCATATGTTGGACTGCGATTCTTGCCGCCTCGTAAATGGCTCCAAAGCAATCGCTTGGAGTGGATGCGGAAACTATAGGCATGGGGCATTCGCCATTTCGGCCATAGTAAGCCTGCATCAAGTCACTTTGTTCCGTCTTGGTGGGGAGGCCTGTCGACGGACCCCCGCGCTGGATATTGCAAATGATGAGCGGAATCTCAAGCATCACCGCAAGACCCATTGCCTCTCCTTTCAATGCGATACCGGGTCCGGATGTCGTGGTGACAGCGAGTGACCCACCATAACTCGCACCGATGGCGGCAGAGATGCCTGCTATTTCATCTTCAGCCTGGAAGGTCCTCACGCCGAAAGATTTGTATTTACTCAGGTCATGCAGGATATCTGAAGCAGGTGTGATCGGATAGGAACCCAAAAACAAGGGAAGCCCGCTCTTCTGCGAAGCTGCTATCAAACCGAAAGAGACAGCCTGATTGCCCATTATGGAGCGATAAGTCCCCGGAATCATCTTAGCGCTGTCCACCTTGTACCGGGTCGTGAACGTCTCCGTCGTGTCACCGAAATTGTAACCCGACTGCAACGCCTTTATATTGCTGTTCAGGATATCATCTTTCTTGCCGAACTTCTCCTGAAGAAAGTTAAGGGTACTTACCATGTCCCGGTTATACATCCAATATAGAAAACCCAGAACGAACATGTTCTTCGCGCGGTCCTTCTCCTTTGTGCCAAGCGTTATGTCCTTTAGCGCCTCACGGGTCATCTTGGTAACATCCATCCGGATAAGCTCAAAGCTTTCCAAGCTTTCATCGTCCAAAGGATTGATGCCCTCAGGATAGTTGGCCAATCTCAGATTTTTAGAATCGAAGCCATCTGTATTCGCAATGATGCGCCCGCCCTTCTTCAACGACTTCAGATTCGTCTTTAATGCAGCGGCATTCATTGCCACCAAGACATCACACTCGTCTCCAGGAGTGAACACAGGGTTGCTGGAAAATCGGAGCTGATATCCGCTTACACCGGGAAGCGTACCCTGTGGAGCTCGTATTTCTGCCGGAAAATCGGGGAATGTGGCGAGATCTATACCCATAAGGGCGGTATTGTTAGTGAACTGGCTGCCTGTAAGCTGCATGCCATCACCGGAATCACCGGCAAACTTAATTACCACGTCCTGCAATACTTCTTCTTTCCTGGCCATTGTTGCTGATTGTTTGATACAAAGTTAAGGGACTGCAATAGCATTTGCATTTTACGCATTAAACACAATTAGAACAAATGCAGACGAGTAAATTTTTCAAAAAAACACCCATTTGTCGTAATTTGCCCACTACGCCGGCATGACCGGCATACCCAATCAAATAATGAAAAATATGTCACTACTTAAATCTGGCAATCCGGCTTTATCCGAAAAGCTTTTACAAAAATCCGGCCGTTTACTGGCGGGCGAAGCCATGACGGCAAAAGGCACAATGAATAAGTTCGGCTTCCTTATGCTCATGGTCATTGCTACATCCGTCTTTACATGGAATGCATTCATGGGGGGACAAAACGTTCAGGGATATATGTGGACCGGCGCCATAGGTGGTCTCATAGTCGCTTTGGTGATTGTCTTTAAACAAAACCTGGCACCCTATCTTGCACCAGCCTATGCCCTTTTTGAAGGCCTTTTCGTGGGGGGTATCTCCGCAATGATGCAAAGCATGTATGATGGCATCGTCATGCAGGCAGTAGTGCTGACATTCGGAACCATCATCTCGATGTATTTTCTGTATCAATTTCGCATCATCCAGGCGACGGAACGTTTCAGATCTGTCGTGGTCGCAGCAACTATGGGCATCGCAGTATTTTACCTCATTGCAATGGTATTGGGCATGTTCAACATCAATATCCCATTCCTACATCAAGGCTCTATGTTAGGCATCATTTTCTCCCTTGTTGTCGTCGTTGTCGCTGCACTGAACCTTATCCTAGACTTCAACATGATTGAAGAGGGTGAAGCCATGGGGGCGCCAAAGCACATGGAATGGTATGGTGCATTCGGACTACTCGTCACAGTGGTATGGCTGTATATAGAGATCCTACGGCTCCTCTCCAAACTCAACAGCAGAGACTGACCCAAATTGATCATACAATTCAATAAAGATGCCATCGTTTTGGGAACGATGGCATCTTTTTTATATCAATGCAGTCACGTCAAAACACCCAATGCTTTCCATAACGAATCCCTTATAACCATTGATCGTATAATCCTTTCATTTTCGACTACTGGCACATATGCTTCGATGGATGATTTTTAAAAACGTAAAATCCCTGTTAATTTTACGTCATCAACCGCAGGGAAATAACGAAAAAACATCACTGCACACATCGATCACGATTACTCCCACACAGGAAAAAATACAAACACGGATGGTTTGAGAAAAACGACCGACAGTCTGACTGTCGGTTTTTCTTTTGTATGGATTAATCCTTTCAAACCCTTGCCACAACTGACCTGGATCATGTTGCCTGTCAATTGAACGCTTGTCTGAAAATATGAGATCACATTTCGACCAATGCCTTTATTGCTTCGACCGGTGATTATCAAATAAGTAAAATCCCTGTTAATTTTACGTCATCAACCGCAGGGAAATAACGAAAAAAAACAGCACTGCGCACATCGATCACGATTACTCCCACTTAGGAAAAAATACAAACACGGATGGTTTGAGAAAAACGACCGACAGTCTGACTGTCGGTTTTTCTTTTGTATGCCGCCCCTTGGCTCTAAATCAACTGCACCTAAGATCTCACAAAAAAAATACCCCTCGCAGGGAGGGGTATCAAAGAAATTAAGAGTGATCCGGATTTATCGTTTCCTCGAACCTTTCATCAGTCCGTTCCAAACAGGCTTGCCCTGCAGCCTTCGCACGGCATAGACAATACCCGTAAGGATGAAGAAAAGCGGACCAAGCAAACCAAAAATGGAGATCCATTTTCCATGGAAAAACGCATTCATCGGCCGCTTCAGTCTTTCTGCAATGATGTACATGCTGGGTACCATCAGGAGGGTCATGAAGAATGCGAATATCAATCCCCAGATGATGGTCCATGACAATGGTTTCCAGAACAATGCATTATCCCCACCGAAGAAGATATGCGGATTCCAGTCGGTGAACATTGTCACAAAATTGATGTTGAGTCCTACCGCTAGCGGTATCAATGCCAGGATCGCTGCAAGTGCAGTAAGCAGTACCGGCACGATCCGTGTTTTTCCCGCCTCTATCACCGCATCACGGACACGCATACCCCTCATACGAAGCTCATCGGCGAACTCAATCACAAGGATTCCGTTCTTGACAACGATGCCCGCCAAGCCGATAACACCGATGCCGGTCATCACCACTGAAGCTGTGCTTCGGGTGAGCGCATATCCAAGCAGCACCCCGATCAAGCTGAATATGATCTCAGACATGATGATAACCGTCTTACTGAATGAATTGAATTGAAGGACCAGAATCAATAGGATGAGACCCATCGAAATAAGCAAAGCGGACTGGAGGAATGCTGCGGTTTCTGCAGTCTGCTCTCCTTCACCAGTCTGTGCTATGCTCACATCCTGAGGTTTCAGTTTGAAATTATCAATCGCATATTTGATGTCGTCATTCACTGCCTGTGGCGTAAACCCTTGCGAGAGAAGCACATTGGAAAATATCGTGATCACACGTTTCTGATTCTTCCGCTTAATGCTACCATACGTACTGCCAAGATCCACCTTCACCACGGAGCTGATCGGAACCTGTTTGATCTGCCCGGTCGTGAAATCACGGTAAGTGATCCGCATGTTGAGCAGTTGCGATATTGTCTGTCGCTGTGTCTCCCGGTTGCGCAGCTGGATCTTGTATTCATCCTCGCCAATTTTTAGCTTGGATATTTCCTTACCAAACAATGCTGTCCTGATCTCCATGCCGATCTGTCCAGTAGATATGCCTTGTGCCAACGCACGTTCCCTATCCACGCGGATGTTTATCTCCGGATTGGACAGATCGATATCGAGCTTGAGTTCCTCAACTCCGGGAATGTTCTTCTTGTCGAGATAGTTCTTCAACGCGACGGCAGTGGTTGTAAGGCTCTCGAAATTTTCTCCCGATACTTCAATGTTGATGGGAGACTGAGTAGGAGGACCATTACGTTCCTGATCGACAGATATTTCCACACCCGGGATGCCTTTTATGGTAGACCTTATGGAATCGAGATAAGTGGCCGTTGATTTCCCCTCTCTTTTTTCGAAAGGGACGAATGATACCTGAATGCGTCCAAGTTCAGGACGGGTGCTTCTGTCACCGCTATTGGGATCGCTGGCTCCGACCGCCACATTCGCAATCACACTTTCCACAACGTGATTTTTCTGTCCTTTATCCATCTCAAGCACTCTGTACACTTTCGTTTCAAGTACCTGAGTAATGGAGTCCGTATACTTCACATTGGTGCCCGCTGGAAGCTTCATGTATACGTAAATGGTGTTCGGATCTCCTGAAGGGAAAAGCACCACCGGAACGTTGCGCATGCCAAAGAACATGAAAGAGATGATAAGGAGTCCAAAAGTGGATACCAACAGCCAAACAGGACGCCATCCATACAAAGCCCAACGCAACAACTTCTCATAGCTGTTCATCATCGATGGAAGCATCTGATTTTGGAATTTCTGGATCATGCCATGCAGAACATATCGGTTGAAAACAGCCAGCGCTGACATCAGTAGCAACAGATTACCTGCAAACCGGTATCCGGAATGATCCTGGGAATATCCAATGATATCCAGCAGCGCACCGAAAGCGACCGCAACCCATAGCAGGGGTTTTCGGAAAATCGCTGACTTTGATTCCTTATACTCCTCCTCCGGATGCCCCATGAAGTCAACGGCAAATACCGGATTCATGATATAGGCAACTATGAGCGATGCCGTGAGCGTAAAGATGAGCATCGTCGGCAGATAAATCATGAACTTCCCTATGATCCCCGGCCAAAACAATAACGGCACAAATGGCGCAAGCGTGGTCAGCGTACCCGCAAGAACAGGAATGAATACCTCTCCAGCGGCATATCGTGCAGAATCCATAGTTGATATCAACCCCCTCCCCTGCACATGGATCCGGTGCGTATTCTCTATGACGACGATCGCATCGTCCACCACAATGCCCAGTCCAAAAAGAAGGGCAAAGAGTACGATGAAGTTCAATGTCACACTTGAACCGGTGAAGAATTCCGCACTGGGTAAAAAGATAAAAGCAAGGAACATGCTCAATGGGACTGACAATGCCACAAAAAACGCGTTCGTAACACCCATGAAGAACATCAGGACCAACATCACCAATATGAAGCCGATCACAATGGAGTTCACAAGTTCATTGAAAGCCGCGCCGGCTTTGATGCTAAGGTCTCCGGTTATGGAGATGGTCAGATCCTTCGGAAATTCATTCTTACGCATTTCATCAACCACCTCATTGATCTTGGCGGATGCGCCTATCAGATTTTCGCCTGTTCGCTTGATGATGCTCAGCGTCACAACATTCTTGCCCAGCAATCGAGCATAGCTTTCCTTTTCCCGGACAGTATCCCTGATCTCAGCGATATCACGCAGATAGATGATATTGCCGCTTATGTTTTTAACGATGACCGAATTGAGATCAAGTGCTGATTTGAACTGCCCATTCACACGGAGCGTTCGCTTTTGATCGCCGACTTCAAGTAAGCCTCCCGATATGTCGGCATTCTCCCGCTGTATCGCCTGCTCAATATCGGTATACCCGACCTTAGCGACCTCCATTTTGAATTTATCGACATTGATCTGGATCTCCCGCTCCGGCGCACCAACCACATCAACCCTGTTGATCTCGGGCAGCTCTTCAATCCGATCCTTCAGCGATTCGGCAAAAGCACCCAGCTTCACAGGGTCAAAGTCTCCACTGACGTTGACAGACATGATCGGGAA